>JAKDMK010000485.1 GCA_030452365.1 Nitrococcus sp. | reverse complement strand
ATGTAGGCGGTTTTGGCGATCTCGTAGTGCTGATCAATCCGGCGCTTGAGGCCATGGAGTTCTCGGCGCTGAGCGATATGTCCACAGAGCGCGGCACCTATTTCCCCTCGCAGCTGCCGGTCATGCTGGAGATGACTTCGGAGGCCGACTATGCAACGCGATACGCCTTTCCAGCCGGGCGCTGGCTGTCCACGCTGTTCGAGGAAACGCGAGAGCAGACACGCTTAAATAAGGTCACCGATAAACAGGAATCAATCAGCGAGTCCGACGCCAATATCACTGCCATAGGCCACTTCAAGCCCTATCGCACGCATCGGCTGTATCCGGTGGAGAGCCAGATAGCCGCGCAATCGAACGAGCTGAATACCCGCGACGCCACGGCGTATAGCGTTCGGCTGTTTCGCAAAACATGCCGCGATTGGAGGCACGACAAGCCGGGCAGCCAGACTGAGTTTGGCGCCTTGATGCTCGAACGCACAATCACCTCCGCCGGGCGCAACCCCTACCTGTTCGCATACGTCGACAAACGGTTGATCAGCGGCCACAACGACATCGACGATCCGCGCATCATCGAATTCATCAAGCAGGTGATTCTAATTTCCACACAGCCCGCAGCAAGCGGCTGTGCTTCGCGCCCCAACAGTAAGTATGTTCCGCCCAACCGTGAGGATTCTGCGGTAGGCCGCACAGGCAGGCGAGCAGGATGACGAGGGGTGAGTAGTTGCGTTTACGGAAAAAAGTATCCGGATAGAATCAGATCTCGGAATAGCTTGACAAAAGGCGTGTCAAGATCTGAGTTAACCGAGATCAACCGGGGTGTCCTGCGTCAAGATATCGAGTCTCGGCGGTCGCTTTTTGCACGTCGATTTTCTTAACGACATCTTTAATGTTGGCCAATCCCTCCAGTACGGTGCCTTGCGAAGTCATTTGATCGAAAAGCTTGCGACAAGATCGAAACCTTGATTGCTTCAGCTCTTTCAATTGGGCGAAAAACGCATCGTCATCCGGAAGCTTCGCAACCTCATCGCGCAACGCGCGCGCCCTTTCCAAACGCCGGTCCAATGAATCGATACAATTATCCAATGCGTCGATTACCTTGAGTCTAATTGACATCTTCCGCCCCTCCTCAGTCATGCGCTAGTCGACTCGTTAGGATGCAGCCAACGAACCGACTTCACGCTTCGCATCCCCATAGCGTGGCGCGTAGCGCAAATCGCCGGCTGGGCCCGCGCCGGCACTCACCGTGCGTGCCAACTCCGTATGCTCACCGGGAATCGGCTGCAAAGCAAGGGTTCAGATACTAGGGCGATGCGGTACGCTGATCTAGCCGCCGCAGGGATCCGCAGACGACTCTGTGCTAGCGAGTATTAAAAATTACCATGGTTTTACCGCTGACCGAGATGAGGCCTTGCTCCTCTATGTCCTTCAGTACGCGACCGACCATCTCCCGCGAGCAACCGACGATGCGGCCGAGCTCTTGGCGGGTAATGCGTATTTGCATTCCATCCGGGTGGGTCATGGCATCCGGCTCCCTGGCCAAATCGAGCAATGTTCGAGCAATCCGCCCAGTGACGTCGAGGAACGCCAAGTCGCGCACTTTGGCGCTCGTTTTACGCAGGCGATCTGCCATCTGGCCCGCAAGATGGAACAAAATGCCCGGGTCGGCATTGGCGACTTGACGGAAACGGGCATAGCTGATCTCGGCAAGCTCACAGTGCGTGCGTGTGCGAATCCAGGCGCTGCGAAGCGCGGTATTGCCGAAAAGCCCCATCTCGCCGAAGAAGTCACCTGCATTGAGGTAAGCCAAGACCAGTTCGTGACCGCTGTCGTCGTCCATTAGAACACTGACGGAGCCCTCAATGATGCAGTAAAGCGCATCGGACTGATCACCGGCGTAGATGACGACGGTCTTAGGAGGGTAGCGTCGCCTGTGGCAATGGCGCAGCAGATTATCGATGGTTGGTTTGTTTAAAATGTCCCTTGCGGCCTGTACCATTCCTTTTCCCCTGCTCCATGTGCCGGCCACGTTCGATGGCTTATGCTTAATTGGTAGTACATGCGTACCTCATTAGTATGAGCTTATCAGGTCACGCGTTGTTATGCTATCGTGAACGGTTTATTGGGCCTGCAGTTATTGTAAGCCGGTGTCGACTCAGGGAGACCTTTTCCTTTTCTCTGGTGTGTCAAGCCTATAGGACGGCGAATGTCCGGCTCGGAGATGCTATCCGAGTCTGGTACCCGTTAGCCCCCTCGCTTGCGCGAGTTCGCTGATCAAGCAGCGGGTCGCTTGGGCCACGCAGTCGATGTAAACCAACTGATCGCTTTCCCACTATGACATTGCGCAACGTTCGCGGCGCGACTGGGCGCACTCCATAGCTGAATTTGTGATGAAACGCGGGCGTAAGCCTAATCTAGGGCGCTTGCGGATATCAACCGGCACAATGTTGTCAGTTACAGAGTAGTTGG
>JAKDMK010000484.1 GCA_030452365.1 Nitrococcus sp. | reverse complement strand
CGCCGGTGGCGCGTACGCGCACTCCGCGATTCCGCGATCGCCCTCCATGAGCTTGAGAAGTAACGCTCGCCGCTAGAGTGTGTGGAGCCGGCTCGCGCTCTGTGGAGCGGTTGCGGGCAATCTCCGATACGTTGCGCGAATCTTGCGCGCGGGAATAAAGGAAATCAGCACCCGCCCGCAACAAATTGCCGCAATGCGCCGGGCGGCACAGCTGTGTTCGTGAAGCAAGCCATTGCCAGACTTGGTGGGATGTTAACGCTGTTTGTTGAGAAACTGCCGGCGCTCGGCCGGATCTTCAATGTGCTTTGCAAGCAGCTCATAGAGCTGGTGTAGATTGCTGGCTTTACTCGCTGATCGCTTGACGAGATACGATGCCAGTGGGCCGATGTACGTGGCCAGCTGATCTGTAACCATGGCCAGCTCTTTCAGGGTAATGGGCGCCGCTGGTGAGCTTCCAGCGGTGCCAAAACCCGCTCCGGATGAAACCGGAGTAGGTGCGCGCTGGAGCTCGGCGGACTTGTCTGTGCGCGCATCGGAGTCCTCCTGGCCGCTTTCCCACATACTCAGCCAGCGCACGCCTTTGTGTTCGACACCGCGCAGAAATGCGTTGCGCTCGACCTCGCTCGGAATGTGCTTTGTGAGCTTGTCGATGAGCTCATTGATTGTGCTTGATTTCGCGGCCGTTGCCCTGATCAGCCGCGACGAAACCGGGCCAAGGTAGCTTGCCAGCTCAACGTTGAGCAGATTCGCTGCCTGTGGCGTCAGGTACTGTGAGGGGTTGCTAGCCGGGGTTGCCGACGCGGCGGCCACCGGCTTCCCGGCGTGTTGCTCTGCAACGCGACGTCGGGTGTTTACGACCGTGATCGCGAGCTCCTCTGTCGACGATTCGTAGCCCGTGTCAGGCGCCAAAGCGGCCTTGAGCTGGACCATCCACTCATGTGCGCTCTGAAAACGATCATCCGGATCCGGTGCGAGCACCTTGGTCAGGAATTCGCGCAATCGCACCTGCTCGACCGGCGCCAGCTCGGATCGCGCCAATAGCGCCGCGATGTCGGGCACCCCCGCTTTACCCTGAACCGGAGGTTTGCCACTAATTAGCCTCAGCAGCACCACCCCTACCGCATACAAATCGGTTCGGGCATCGGTGGGCAGTCCTAGTCTTGCCTCTGGGGGCATATAGACAGGCGTACCGATAATGTCACCAGGCATGGTCAGCTCGGAGGTATCGAGCTTGGCGACACCAAAGTCAGCCACTTTGACCAATCCGCTATCCAGCAGGAGGATGTTCGCCGGCTTGATATCGCGATGGATCACCCCGCGTTTATGCGCGTAGTCGAGGGCCGCCAGTGTTTGCAGGATGATGTCCGCACTCTGGCGTAACGGCAGTGCCTGTTGCACTTTCAGCAACGAATGCAGATCCAGACCCTCAACATATTCCATAACGATATAGGGTGCGCCCTCATTCACGCCGAAACCGAATACGGTCACTATGTTGGCGTGGACGCAGCGCGCCGCCGCACGGGCCTCTTGCTTGAAGCGCCGCGTGAGGTCGGAACTGGTGCTCTGGGCCACCAGGTTGGGATGCATGACCTTGATCGCGACGATCCGGTCGATGTCCGGGTCGTAGCCTTTGTACACCATGCCCATCCCGCCCTGGCCAATGACGGATTGGATCTCGTATTTGCCTATCTTGTCGGGAACCATTTTCTGTTCGACCATTGGTTCGCCTTCGGGTGCCGCTGCGTCACCGCGGCGCCCTACCCATGAAGCGGCTCGGTGCCCATTGTGCGTGAAATTCGTAAGACGCCCGTTGCGACGTAGGTCTATTCGCCGCCAATGCGCCTGCCCCGAGGTCAAGTACCGGGAGCCGATTCATCCAGCATCTTCACCGCGTTGGCGAGGCTGCGGTGCATACGGTTGAAAGATCGGCCTAGCTGCGCGATCTCATCCTTGCCGCTGACCTTCAGCTCTTCAACATTCAAAGCACCCATGCTGATCTCGGAGGCCTTGCGAGACATCGTTTTAACCGGCCGAATAATGACGAGCTCCAGCATGACGTTGAGCAAGATCGCCACCAGTAGGAAAACCACGACCAGCGCGGCAATGAATAGCAGAAAAGTATTGCGGGTCGTTTCCATGGGCACCGTGACTATTTGCGCGCCGACCACCTCGCCCTGTTTCCAGCCAAAACCGTTCTCCGATCCGTAGCTGCTGATCAGCGTCGGCGGGGCGGTCACTGGAGAGCCGTGACAAGTCAGGCAGGCCGGGTTCGTGATCTTGATGGGCCTGCTCAGATACATCGCCGGTCCAGTCGGGGTGGAGCGTATACCGATGAGCTCCTTTTCGTCGTCGTTGTTGCGGTACCAGTTGATAATGTCCGCTTCCCAGGCCGTCGCCCGATCCACCGGGTTGGTGGGGTTCAAGGTGGCCTCTCGATAGCTATAATCCGGATACGCTTTCTGCAGGTTTT
>JAKDMK010000113.1 GCA_030452365.1 Nitrococcus sp. | reverse complement strand
AGTCTCCCGCGCCTTCCATGCCAGCCAGAATATGGGCTTCTGGCGCAGCCCGGCCCAAGCCAGTTGGGCGCTGCATCTCGGGGGCGGGAAAGCCGAAGGCGATATTCGTGACGGCCTACCGGCCTACCCGGCCTGCTGGCTGATCTGGGAATCAGCCCTGCGCTAGCTGATGCCGACGCAGCAATCGCCGATGCGATAGTAGCCGTCACCGACCAGTCGCGGCTGATCGATGCGCTGATCACCAGCGGACAGGCCTCAATCAGCGCTGCAGGCGTCGGAATTCGTGCTCATTGAGCGGACCGGGTCCGCGCTTAATCTCCGACCTCCATCCCAACACGGGCCCTGTGGTCGAGCAGACGAGTGCCTGGCAGATCAGATTTTGGCGGACCCGGGGTGGATCGCCGCAGAAACACTGCCTCGGCAAAGCCGCAGCGTGTTCGCGCGCGGCTGATCGATGCTGCGTTGGCCCGACACCCGGCGGGACCCTCCGAGGCGACTCACCAATGCTGAGACCGCGCGCCCCGGCGCTTAGTCTCACGAAATCCGATTCATCTGCCGCCCAATAGGTGCGCGAGATTTCGTCCGCGCTGCCAATTTTGGCGTTTCTCGCGTCATCCTCTCAGATTAAAGGTATTACGAAGACCGGTTGAGCCCGCCGCCCAAAAGCCGCCATTTGGGGTCCCGCCGACCAAGGCGCGAATGCCCCTACAGCTCAATGGGTGCCCGGCGCGCATGTTCTTCCTCGGTGAACACGCGCGATCGCGTCAGGAACCGCTGTTCGGTGCCATTGTCGAGGCTGAACATGCCGCCGCGCCCCGGAATGGCGTCGATGATCAGTTGGGTATGCTGCCAGTAGTCGAACTGGCTGGGTGCCATGTAAAAGGCCGCGCCGCCGATGCTGCCCATCTTCACATCGCGGTCGCCGATAATGAACTCGCCGTCCGGATAACACATTGGCGACGAACCATCGCAGCACCCGCCCGATTGATGAAACATCACCTTTCCGTGCCGCTTTTCGATTTGTGCAATCAGTGCCAGCGCCGCCGGCGTCGCTATAACCCGTTCGACATAATCGCTCATCTGTGCCTCCAAAAACATTCCGGTGAGCCGCCCACCATGGGAGATCAGGGGTGGAGGTCAGGCGTCCACCGGAATGAACTGATATGGCGGGGCAGCAGCGCCGCCCCCGCCCACCGTCGCCAATGGCTCAGAAAAATCCGAGCTTCTTGGGGGCGTAGGATACCAGCATATTTTTGGTCTGCTGGTAATGGTCGAGCATCATGCGGTGGTTTTCCCGCCCGATGCCGGATTGCTTGTAGCCGCCGAAGGCCGCATGGGCGGGTTAAGCGTGATAGCAATTGGTCCAGACGCGGCCGGCCTGAATGCCGCGACCAAATCGATAGGCCCGGTTGGCGTCGCGCGTCCACACGCCGGCGCCCAGCCCGTATAGCGTATCATTGGCGATTTCGAGCGCCTCGGCGTCGTCCTTGAAGGTGGTGACCGAGACCACGGGCCCGAAGATTTCCTCCTGAAAGATGCGCATCTTGTTGGTACCGGCAAACACCGTCGGCTTGACGTAATAGCCGCCAGCCAACTCGCCTTCGAGATGGCTCTGCTCACCGCCAGTGAGAACCTTGGCGCCTTCCTGCTTGCCGATATCGAGATAGGAGAGGATCTTCTCCAACTGCTCGCTCGACGCCTGCGCGCCGATCATCGTGCTCATCTCGAAGGGCGAGCCCTGCTTGATGGCTTCGACCCGCTTGATCGCCCGTTCCATGAAGCGGTCATAGACCGATTCCTGGATCAGCGCCCGGCTCGGACAGGTGCAGACCTCGCCCTGATTGAGCGCGAACATGGCAAAGCCTTCCAGCGCCTTGTCGAAGAAGTCGTCGTCTTCGGCCAGCACGTCGGCAAAGAAGATATTGGGCGACTTGCCGCCCAGTTCCAACGTCACCGGAATGAGGTTCTGGCTGGCATATTGCATGATCAGCCGGCCGGTCGTGGTTTCGCCGGTAAAGGCGATCTTAGCGATGCGGTTGGATGAGGCCAGAGGCTTGCCCGCTTCAAGGCCGAAGCCGTTGACGATATTGAGTACGCCCGGCGGCAAAATGTCCTCGATCAGTTCCATCAGATAGAGGATCGAGGCCGGGGTCTGTTCGGCTGGCTTGAGCACCACCGCATTGCCGGCGGCGAGGGCCGGCGCCAGTTTCCAGACCGCCATCAGGATGGGGAAGTTCCACGGGATGATCTGGCCGACGACGCCCAGCGGCTCGTGGAAGTGATAGGCGACGGTGTCATTGTCAATCTGGGAAATGCCACCTTCCTGGGCTCGGATGGCGCCAGCAAAATAGCGGAAATGATCGATCGCCAGCGGAATGTCTGCTGCGGTCGTTTCGCGGATCGGCTTGCCATTGTCCCACGTCTCAGCGAGGGCGATTTCGTCCAGATGCTGTTCCATCCGGTCGGCAATTCTGTTGAGCATCACCGCGCGCTGCGCCGGGCTGGTCTTGCCCCAGGCCGGGGCAGCCTTATGCGCTGCGTCCAGCGCCCTGTCGATATCGGCCTCCTTGGAGCGGGCGACCTCGCAGATGACCTGTCCGGTGACCGGCGAGGTGTTTTCAAAAGTCTCCCCATCCACGGCATCGACCCACCGGCCGCCAATGTAATTGCCGTATTTGGCCTTGTAGGGTGACTTGGCACGTTGACCGATGAATTCAGGTTTGTTCATGGCATCCTCCCATTTTTCAGATGCCGATCTCATTGCAACCCTCGTGCCAGATGCCGCTAGAGCATTGAATTCAAAAGCAAACATCCGGCGAAGCCTGCTGGGCTGGACGAAGTCGCGCTTTGGGTGCAACACTTTGCCACAGCCAGCGGCGATAGCGCTGCAACACCTGTTGCAAATTGCTACAACCGGGAGGGATGCGAGATGAGCGCTGTATCTGATGCGGCCCTTGCGACGGCCCGCCAACGCTATTTTTCCGGGCAGGACCTGGCCGAAGGGCTGGTTCCGGCGCCGATCCTGCGCTCGTGGCAGCGCTGCCTCGAACAGGGGCTCGATGCTGGCGACGCCTTGCATGCCGAGCCGATGTCGGCGGGCGAGCTGCGCGCGCTGCAACAGCAGAATGAGGGCCTGCGGCTGCTCTCCCGCCCGGAACTGGTGACCCTGCGCGCCCAGGCCAAGTTGACCGACAGCGTGGTCATTCTCACCGATGCCAATGGGCTGGTGCTCGACACCGCCGGCAGCGCCGATTTTGCCGGGCAAGCTGCCCAGGTGGCCCTACGGCCCGGCGTAGCCTGGTCCGAAACCTCCACCGGCACCAATGCCATCGGCACGGCCATGGCTGAGCGCCGGGCCATCGAAGTGCGCGGCGGCGAACATTTTTTTGAACCGCATGGCATCCTCAACTGCGCCGCCAGCCCAATTGTCGATCCCTTCGGCAAGCTGGCCGGCGTGCTCGACATTTCCGGCCACGCCTCACTGCAACCAAGCCATGCACTGGGCCTGGTGCGGCTGGCGGTGGAGCAGATTGAACACCGCTTCTTCGCCCGCGATTTCGACGAGATGACCGTGGTCCGCTTCCATCGCAGCGCCGACCTGCTGGGCACAGCGCGTGAGGGTATATTGGTGTTTGATGGCCAGAAACTGCTCGCTGGCAATCGCCGCGCCCTCCATCTCGTCGGGCTCGATCGCAGAGCGCTGCGCAAGGCCACCCAGGACGAGATTTTCGAGGGCGCGGCGCTGGCCATCCAGCGGGGCGAGTTGCGTGCGCGCAATGGCGAACGCTTTTTTGCCGCGGTCTCGGCACCGCAGGCCAGGCCGCTGCAGATTATCGGAACGCTGCCGCGCCAGGCCAAGCCTGCAGCCAATCGCCCTTTCCTCACGCCCTCAACCCGGGCCGACCTCTCCAAGGCGATCCGCCTCGTCAACGCCGAGATTCCACTACTGATCGCCGGGGAGACCGGTGCCGGCAAGGAGATATTTGTCCGCCACCTCGTCGGCCTCACCAATCGTAGCGGCAAGCCCTTTATCGCCATCAATTGCGCGGCGCTGCCCGAAAGCCTGATCGAAGCCGAACTGTTCGGCTACGAGGCTGGCGCGTTCACTGGTGCGCATAAATCGGGCGCCAAAGGCCTGGTACAGCAGGCCGAAGGCGGCATCCTGTTTCTCGATGAGATCGGCGACATGCCCCTGTCGCTGCAGTCCCGCCTGCTCCGGGTGCTGCAGGACAAGGAGGTCGCCCCGCTCGGCGGCGGTTCCCGTCAGAAGGCCGATTTCGTGGCCATCTGCGCCACCAATCGCGACCTCAAGGCGATGATCGACGCCGGCAGTTTCCGGACCGATCTGTATTTCCGCATCGCCCAATATACCGTGACCCTGCCCGCGCTGGCCGAGCTGCCCGACCGCAGTGCTGTCGTCAAAACGCTTTGGTCGGAGCACGCACGCCACCATGCTGCGTTGCCCGAACCCGTTGTGACCCGTCTCGCCGCCTATTCCTGGCCCGGCAACTTCCGCGAACTGGTCGGGGCCTTGCGCACGCTGGCTGCCCTGCATGACCCAGGCGAAACCATCACGCTGGCGGCTCTACCGCAATCGGCGGGCGCCAGCCCAGCCGTCATCGCGCAGGACGGTGACCTTGAAACCCTGACCGAAGCCGCAATGCGCCGTGCGGTCGATCTGCACAAGGGAAACCTCTCCGCTGCGGCTCGATCCCTGAATATCGATCGCTCCACCCTCTACCGGCGACTCATCTGGAAGGACTCGGGCGGCAGATGATGGCGTCCTTGGCGTCCGTTCTTGGCGCAAACGGACCGCCTCACCATTTGTCCCTCTGTCGGCTTTTGGGATGTAGCAAAGATCTGCCCAAAGGCCTTGTCTGTCGGTGCCAGACTGCCGGACAGGTCCGGAAGGACCGGATAACCAAGCTCAAGCTGGTAAAGAGGCAAACGAACGGGCGGGGAAGTTGGACCTGCTGCCGGCCCGATTGATCGGTGCCCGCTGATGCTCCAGGTCACCAAATTGCGTCAGAGCCAAAGTTGCACGCCGAAACACAGGCCTGACATTGCTCAGAAAGTCTTTTCAGGCTGCCATGCGTGATTGGCCGCGTCACTGTCTTCAATATCTCGGTGTCGGGCAGTGGGTTCGTTAGATCGCAATCGCCGATGATCTCCCGCCGCAATTGAACCAGAAGTGCCCCAGCGGGCTGTTCGACCCGCCGAACTAGTCATCGATGGCGATCTTGACGTCCGACGCCTTCACGATCGCGTAGGCTTCCTGGCCGACCTGCAAGTCCCGTTCGTCGACTGCCAGGTTGGTGATGGACGCAGCGACGATGGGGCCGCCGATGTCGAACCGGACGTGGGCAGTCGAGTGACCTCGACGACCCACCCTCTCAGCATGTTGCGTGGGGCTGAGTTTTTTGTCACTGATTCAAGGCATAGCCATACTTTTCGATGATGGCATGCGCTTGGTCCCCCTTGAGGAAATTGACGAATGCAGTCGCCGCAGGATTGTCCTCGCCGGTCTTAAGCAGCACTGCGTCCTGCCGGATCGGCTCGTGCAGCTCTGCCGGTACGATCCAGCGGGAACCGCCCTCGACCTGCGAGATCTGGCTCAGTGCCACGAAGCCGATCTCGGCACTATTGCTCTGGACGAACTGATAGGCTTGGCTGATGTTGGTGCCGGTGACGAACTTGGGCCGGAGCACCTCGATCACCCCGAGCGCCGTCATGGTTTCGATAGCCGCGACGCCATAAGGGGCGGTCTCGGGATCGGCAACGGACAACTTCTGGAATTCGCCAGCCGTGAGCGTTTCCTCGCCGGTTACCAGGGCGGCATCGGTCGAGTAGAGGACGAGCTGGCCGATGGCGTAGGTGAAGACGCTGCCCTCGACGCCAAAACCTTCCTCGACCGCCAATGCTGGGCGTTCATCATCCGCGGACAGGAAAACTTCAAAAGGAGCTGCCTGGGTGATCTGCGTATAGAACTGACCGCTAGCGCCGAAGCTAAGCCGCGCGGTGTGGCCTGTTGCAGCATTGAAGGCCGTCGCAATCTCCTCGGCGGCTTCGGTGAAATTCGCGGCAACGGCGACGCTCACATCGTCGGCAAAGGCGGGCATGGCGCAGGACGCAAGGAGAGTGGCGATGAGGAATCGACCCATTTGTCGCTCCGATATGTTGAAGTGGGCATATCGGTTGTGGCGCGGGGTCGAATGACTCGTCAAGCGTTATCTCTTTGCGGACATATCGAACCGCTGGCGCAAGGCATCTACGTCCGCCTTAATCGCCGTACGGGTCTTTTGCTGAATATGCCGATACTGACGGAGTACAAAGCGGCCAGCATCGGTGAGAACTGCGCCACCCTGGACAGCCCCACCCCGCGTCGACTCCACCAGAGGCTCACCGAAACCGACATTGAGGGCCTGAACCAGTCCCCAGGCGCGCTTGTAGCTCATCCCCATCGCCTTGCCGGCGGACGAGATGGATCCGGTCTGATCGATCAGCTCCAGGAGATCGGCGCGGCCGGGCCCAATGTAAGCGGATTCCGAGAGCGTGATACGAAGATGGGCGAGACCGTCAGGCGGCACAGGCACCGTGCGATTACCCTTTAAGACGCATTGGGAAAGTCAATCTTATATGAGGCGTGGAGCCAATCAAAGCGTTGGTCAATCAGTCGCGAGGGTGGAAGCAAAGCTCGATCGCTAGGTGTACGGCAGGTACCGAAAAGCGCAGTTCGTTCGCCAATGACCGAAAATTGAGGTCGGAATCCGCCGATCTGCATCCCGACGGCCAGGGTTCCAGACCGCATATTATGCGAATCCAATGCCAGACCGCCCCCTGTCTCCGTCCGAAACTTGTCGCCCATTTCGGACCCCCTTCTCCGCTCAATAGACTGCCTTAATGGCATCACGGAGCCACATCGACCGCCGCGCGCGAGAATAGTGCGGCACCGAGACGCCCTATTTTTTGATCCGAATGACACATTCGCTTGAAGTGCTATTGTCGGAAATTCCGACATGCGCTATATCTGTGTCGGATTTCTAGACATGAGGTCATCGATGACTGTGTCGACTACAACAATAGAAGACGTAATCCGTGACGAGATACGGAGCGCCCAAGCTGATCGACCAACCCCGAAGGCAGGGTGGGAGCCCCAAGTCGACTCCCTGGTCATGATATCGATCGCTCTCCGGATCGAAGAAGAATTCAACGTCAAGCTACCTGAGGCGGCAATGCCTCCAGGTGGCTTCGATGACGAGGATACATGCGTCGCTGTCTTTACCCAGCGTGTTGTGGAGTTGCTGGAAGAGCAGCAAGCGCAAGAG
>JAKDMK010000483.1 GCA_030452365.1 Nitrococcus sp. | reverse complement strand
TCGGCTCTGGCAATCATTACCTTGAGGTCCAGCACGTTACCAAGGTATTTGACCGCAAAGTCGGTTCGGCCTTTGGGCTTAGCGAAGGTGACATCGTGGTGAGCATTCACTGTGGCTCGCGTGGGCTTGGTCACCAGATCGGTACCGAGTTCCTGGAAAGTATGCTGGCCGCTAGCGCCGAATACGCTATCAACCTGCCCGATAAGGCGCTTGCCTGTGCTCCGATCGAATCGTCGCTCGGCCAGTCCTACCTGGGTGCCATGCGGGCTGGGATCAACTGCGCGCTTGCTAACCGTCAGATCATCACGCACCTCGCCCGCCAAGCATTTGCCGATGTGCTGCCGCGGGCGAACCTCACCCTGCTCTATGACGTCTCACATAATACCTGCAAGGTGGAGAAGCACGTGGTGGACGGCAAACCGACGCCGCTCTATGTGCACCGCAAGGGCGCGACCCGCGCCTGCGGGCCGGGACATCCCGATCTGCCGGCGGCGTTTCATCTTGTCGGACAGCCGGTTCTGATCGGCGGTACGATGGGCACCGCATCGTATGTTTTGGTGGGCACCAAGGAGAGCGAGGCGCTGAGTTTCGGTTCGGCCTGCCACGGGGCGGGGCGAGCCATGAGCCGCCATCAGGCGGCGCGCCGTTGGCGGGGCCGAGAGCTTGTCGACGACTTGGCGGCGCGGGGTATCCTAGTGCGCAGTCCTTCGCTGCGTGCCTTGGCCGAGGAGGCGCCGCTTGCCTACAAGGATGTCAGCGCCGTGGTAGACGCCGCCGATCGTGCCGGGCTGGCGCGCAAAGTAGCCAAGCTAGAGCCCGTGGTTTGTATCAAGGGTTAATGCCTTTCTCTCGGGATCAATGAGATCCGACTCGATTGATGCGCCTCTACCCAGCGCTACAGGTGGACATTGTGAGAACTGACCCCAGCCAAGCCTATTAGTTGCTGAGACCGGCAGGTCCGCCGCGAATCAGGCGTCGGCTGGTAGCTGGACTACCTTTGAATCCCCGATATGCTTGGACCTTTTGGCCGACGAGAATGCACGCTTAGCTCAGGAACGGGTTTTCAATGATTAGCTCCCCGATCCGCTGACCGTGCTGTAAGTCCTCGCTGTAGAGCCGGGTGCAGCCGGCGTCGAGGGCGGCGGCAATGATCAATGCATCATAGAAGCCGTAGCGATAGCGCGCCCGGATACCGAGGGCGTGCTGGTACAACGAAATATTGGCGGAGACACGAAACAGGGGCTCTAAAACGGTTTCGAGATAGCTGCGAGTCTCCTCGGTGCTAAGCTGGATCTCTGCTTTGCGCAGCATGGTATTCAAGCATTCCTGTATGACCTGAAAGCTGATGCAGGCGGTGCCCCCCTCAATCCCATGGCGAATGATGTGGTCAGCAATCGCTCCTTTGCGCTCGTCACGCGCCTCAAGCTGGTAGATGAAGAGGTTGGTGTCGATAAAGCACTCAACGCTCATTCATCTCTTCCCGCGACAGCTTGCGCCCAACCCGGAGCTTGCCTCGCAACGAATTGATGACTTCATCGTAGCGTTGCATCTGCTCCTGATGGCGGGCGTAACGCTCCAGCCAGCAACGGAATTCGGCGTTCAAAGTCGTATGCTCGGCGCGGGCGCGCTCGCGCGCCGCCTCAATCAGCTTTTCATCGGCACTCAAGGTGATGTTCTTCATGGCCTGTGCCTCCGCGGCGGCTATATACACTAATTTAATGTACACTAAACTCGTGTATAGCGCATACCGGTGGTTTTGGCGTGTGCAAAAGCGAACCATTGCCCGCAATCCCGCATCGGCCTGGCAAACGTACGGCCGGGGTACCGCTAAACTCATGCCATTGCTATGCGAAAGGGCGGGAAAAGGAAACTGTCACATGCCGCATGCTAATGGCCAGATAGAGTGACCCACTAACGGCCGACGCTTTTGACCCACCCGTCGGGGTGGCAGCGTGATGGTGCGCATGAACGGCGCGTGGCTCACGCCTCAAGTTGCGCCATCATCGCAGCCGGGTCCCAATAGCCCCACATTGTCTGGATTTTTCCGTGTTCATTGACTTCGAACACGTCGATGCCCTGTACAGCGATGTGCAAATTCAAATCGCCGGAATTGAAAATCGACCAGAGCCTCCGTACAGTCGGGACGTTATGCACGTTGTCCAGTTAACCTATCGGGCAGTAGTGCTGCTTTGCAGCAGGATAGCGAACATCGCCGCCCGTATTGTCATTATCGTCGCCTCGGCGCTGATCACCTCGCCAGCCAATGCCGAAGCGGGTGTGTTCGACAATCGCATTGTCTTCGGCCAGTCGGCGGCGCTCAACGGCCCTGCCGCCGAGCTTGGTCGCGACATGCGCGAGGGGATCCTTGCCGCCTTCAATGAGATTAACGAGACCGGTGGCGTTCATGATCGAAAGCTGCAACTGATCTCCTATGACGACGGCTACGAGCCCGAGCGCGCGATCACAAACGTATTG
>JAKDMK010000112.1 GCA_030452365.1 Nitrococcus sp. | reverse complement strand
CGCACGGCGCCACCCGATCGCGCACGCCAGAGGTCCTTACCTCGTCACGCCAGCCGGAAATAATACCAGGCGGTAAAAATTCCCGGCGATCTCCTCGATGCTGACGATTCCTGGTCGGTTAATCGGCTCACCACCGCGCGCGCCGCTATCGAGTATGGCCGCGTAAAGAGGCAGGGGCACTGCCTGCAGATTCGGTGGCGCTTAATCGTGCGCGATTTGCCGCCTCGGCCAGGCGGGTTCCAGATCAACGGCTCGATACAGGCGCGCCACCTCAGTCGCGCCTAATTCCCTGATTTGCCCCTGACGCAACCCAGGGGGCAGCCGCACCGGACCGAACCGTAGCCGGATCAACCGACTCACGCGCACCCCCTGCGACTCCCAAAGCCGCCGCACTTCCCGCCGGCGCCCCTCGGACAGACTCACCCTATACCAGCCGTTGGCAGCCTGTGATTCGAATAGCCCTTCGATGCGATCAAAAGCGGCGTGCCCGTCCTCCAGCACCACGCCCTTCTCCAAGCGGGCAATCATCGAAGGGGTGACTTCACCATAGATCCGCACGGCGTATTCGCGTGCCAAGCACGAGGATGGGTGCATCAGGCGGTTTGCGAGCTCCCCATCGGTGGTGAACAGCAGCAGACCGCAGGTATTGACATCGAGCCGACCCACCGCGATCCAACGCCCCTTTTCGATTCTTGGTAAGTGCTCAAAGACGGTGGGACGTCCGGCGGGATCCGACCGCGTGGTTAGCTCACCGACCGGCTTATGGTAGAGCAGGATGCGCCGTGGCGATTCTACGCCGCTGCGACGCCGCAGCGATCTTCCATCCACCATGATCCGCATCTGCCGCGCCACGCGCTCACCGAGCCGGGCGACTCGGCCATTGACCCGAACCCGGCCGTCCCGGATCCAGCCCTCCATCTGCCGACGCGAGCCCATGCCCAGACGGGCCAATACCTTTTGCAGCTTTTCCGTCTCGCTCATCCCGCGGCCTGTGCGGTATTGCTACCTTCTGCTGCGGCCAAACACGGATCGAGCTCCGCGTCGTAGTCGCTCCAAAACCTGATCTCCGTCAGGGCGGGCATCTCATTCAAGCTCTTGAGGTTGAAGTAGTCGAGAAATGCCCGCGTAGTGCCGAACAGGGCCGGTCGACCTGGCAGCTCCCGGTGGCCCGCAACCCGGATCCAGCCTCGCTCTTGCAGCGCGCGCATAATCGAGCTGCTCAGTGCAACGCCGCGGATCTCCTCGATCTCACCGCGAGTGATTGGTTGACGATAAGCTATGATCGCGAGTGTCTCAAGCAATGCCCGCGAATAGCGGCCGGGTTTGGTTACCCAGAGCTGCGCTACCCAAGGGGCCAATTGCGCGCGCACCTGGATCCGATAGCCGCTTGCGACCTCTTTGAGCTCGATGCCGCGACCTTCAAAGTCCTTGGCCAATTCAGCCAGCGCGTCGCAGACGGCCGCCACCTCCGGTTGTCGGTCATGCGGGAATAGCCTGCGCAAACGCTCGATCGGTAACGGCTCACCTGCCGCTAGCAGGGCCGCCTCGATGATGTGCTTGACCTGTGGCTGCATTATGGGTTGTTCATCCCTTGCTCGTTGCCCGGCGTGGCGCTATTCCGCACCGCGGCCGCCGCGCGCACATAGATCGGTGCAAACGCCTCGGTCTGGCGCAGCTCGATGAGCCGCTCTCTGAAGAGCTCCAGCACCGCCAGGAAGGTCACTGTAACACCCAGGCGTCCTTCACCGGCGGGAACGAGGTCTGCGAGCGCACAAAAGCATTCGCAGCCGACTCGACTTAGGATATCGACCATCCGCTGGCGTACTGAGAGCGCCTCGCGTTGCACGGCGTACTGAGCAAAATGTTCTGCCCGGGCCATCACATCCGCCAACGCCATGATCAGCTCGCGCAGGCTTACAACCGGCTCACTGCGCTCAATCCGCCGAACCGGAGCGGGCACTCGGCCTGGAAAGATGTCGCGCGCGAGTCTGGGCAGCTCGTCAAGAGCCCCTGCCGCCTCCTTGAACTGTTCGTACTCCTGCAGCCGGCGCGCCAACTCGATCCGCGGATCGGTCTCATCAGGCGCCTCCTGCGTTGGCTGCGGCAGCAGCATGCGGGACTTGATGTGCGCCAAAACCGCCGCCATGGCCAAATACTCGGCGGCGAGATCCAGACACAGATCCTTCATCAGCTCGACATAGCGCATATACTGCCGAGTGATTTCGGCAATTGGGATATCGAGGATATCGAGGTTCTGCCGGCGGATCAGGTAGAGCAGCAGATCGAGCGGCCCCTCAAAGCTTTCCAGTATGACCTCCAAGGCATCGGGAGGAATGTAGAGATCATGCGGGAGGCTCGCGAGCGGCTCACCCTTGATCTTGGCGACCGCAGCGGTGGATCGTGCATGCGCTTGTTCTTCCCTGATCTCCTTAGCTACGCCCACCTCGCCGGCCATCACCGATAATCCAGCCCGACAGCCGTGCGCACTTCCTGCATCGTCTCGCGCGCCACCATACGCGCCTTCTCGCAGCCATCTAAGACAATGCGGCGCACGGCTTCAGGGTCATCATCGAGCGCACGGGCGCGCGCACGAATGGGCTCGAGCTCCGCGTTCACGGCTTCAATAATCGGCTGTTTGCAATCCAGGCAGCCGATAGCAGCGGAACGACAACCGCTGAGCACCCAATCCTGTGTTTGCGGTCCGGAATAGAGTCGGTGGAAGTCCCACACCGGGCATTTCGTAGGCTCGCCCGGATCGGTGCGCCGCACACGAGCGGGGTCGGTAGGCATGGTTCGGATCTTTTGCTCCACCGCCTGCGGCTCATCCCGCAACGAGATTGTGTTGCCGTAGGACTTGGACATCTTGCGCCCGTCCAACCCCGGCATGCGCGAGGCACCTGTCAGGAGCGCCTTTGGCTCCGGCAAAATAGTGCGCCCCGTACCCTCGAGATAACCCATTAGACGCTCGCGCTCACCGAGGGTAATGTTCTGCTGGGACTCTATCAGCGCTCGCGCCTCACCCAAGGCCTCGTGGTCGCCCTGCTCCTGGTACTTGCGGCGTAGCTCGGCATAGAGTCGGGTACTTTTCTTACCCATTCTTCGTGCCGCTGCGTCGGCCTTCTCCTCGAAGTCAGGTTCACGGCCGAATAGATAGTTGAAGCGCCGGGCGAGCTCGCGCGTAATCTCGACGTGTGAGACCTGATCCTCTCCCACCGGCACGGCGCTCGCCTGATAGATAAGAATATCGGCGCTCTGCAACACCGGATAGCCCAAGAAACCGTAAGTGAGCAGATCCTTGTCGCGCAAATTCTGCTGCTGATCCTTATACGTGGGCACTCGCTCCAGCCAGCCGAGCGGAGCGATCATGGATAACAGCAAGTGTAGCTCTGCGTGTTCGATGACCCGTGACTGGATGAAGATGTTGGCCAAATTCGGGTTGACACCACAGGCCAGCCAATCGATTACCAGATCCCAGATGCTCTGGCCGATGATCTCACGCTCGGCATAGGCCGTGGTCAACGCATGCCAGTCTGCCACAAAGAAAAAGCATTCGTGTTCCTGCTGCAGCCGCACCCAGTTCTTCAGCACACCGTGGTAATGGCCCAAATGCAGTCGTCCGGTAGGCCGCATTCCGGAAAGGACCCGGATCTGACGCGGGTCATGTATGCTCAATATCACCTCCGCGGCTCGATTCGCCGAGCGCGATAGAAACACATCATAGCTTGGGGATAGGGGCCGTGCAGCCATCCGGGACTGCATTCGGCTTGCAGACGCGCAGCATCCTGCTGTCCGGGCCTATGCTTCGAAGGTCCTAGGCTTCGAATACCGCGGCATCCCCCGCACCACGCCGGATCACCGAGGGCATCTCACCGGTGAGATCGATTACCGTGCTCAGCTCCAATCCGCCGGCACCGCCATCGATGACCAGATCCACATGCGCACCAACGCGCTCGCGCATCAGCTCCGGGTCGGTCAACGGCAGATCGTCACCGGGCAACAGCAGCGTGGTGCTCATCAATGGCTCGCCGATCTCGGCGAAAATGGCGCTCGCAATCGCGCAATCGGGCACGCGGATGCCAATGGTCTTGCGCCTCGGGTGCTGAAGCCGTCGCGGCACCTCGCTGGTGGCGGGAAGAATAAAGGTATAGGGTCCAGGCGTATGGGCCTTGAGCAGGCGAAATGCATTGTTCTCGACCTTGGCGTAAGTTCCGATATCCGATAAGTCACGGCAGGCCAACGTAAAATTATGTCGCTCGGAGAGATTGCGGATGCGCCGGATTCGATTCACTGCCTCCGCCTCTCCCATGCGGCAACCTAACGCATAGGCCGTATCCGTAGGATAGACGATCACCCCAGCGCGCTGCAGAATCTCTGCGGTTCGGTGAATGAGGCGCGGCTGCGGCGTCATCGGATGGATCATGAAGAACTGACACATTGGGCATCTCCTTTGCATGACCGTGGCTCGCAATAGTCGCTCAGTATTGTAACGGCTCGCGCTGCGTCAGGAACGGTTGTGATAATCTAGGCGGCGATGCCGCTCCAGCCTCGAGGCCACCATCAATGTACTATGCCATCCTGAGCGAGGACGTCGCGAATAGCCAGCCGCTACGGACCACAGCACGCGATGCCCACCTGCAGCGCTTGCAGCGGCTGAAGGCGGACGGCCTCCTACTGCTGGCCGGCCCACATCCTGCCATCGACAGTGAAGAGCCAGGACCGGCCGGCTTTTCGGGTAGCCTGGTAGTTGCCGAGTTTGCCTCGCTCGAGGCCGCACAAGCCTGGGCCGATGCCGATCCTTACCTAGAAGCAGGCGTCTATCAACGGGTGGTCGTCAAACCATTTAAGCGAGTATTGGCATGAGCGAATCGCGGGTTGCAATGATCGAGCGCCGCCTGCGCGAGGCGCTACGGGTCGAGGCCGTTACGGTACACGACGACAGCCGATTGCATGCCGGGCACGCGGGAGCCAAGGACGGGGGCGGGCATTATCGAGTATTGGTGGTCAGCCTCGATTTCACCGGTCGAAACACGATCCAGCGTCACCGTATGGTATACGATGCAATGGGCGAGGCCATGCGCGCCGATACCATTCACGCCTTAAGCATCCAAGCGCTGACCCCTGAGGAACACCGGCAACAACGCGGGAGCTAAAGTGGTCCGCTGCGCAACCTCCCTACGCAGCACTCCCTAATCATCCGCAACAAGGGCACGGAAACCGGTCTCGTCCAATAGCTTGATGCCGAGTTGCACTGCCTTCTCTCGTTTCGCGCCCGGAGTATCGCCAATCACCACGTAGTCGGTGTTCTTCGAGACGCTACCGGTGACGCGGCCGCCGAGGGCCTCGATACGCTCCTGTGCCTCTTGCCGGGTAAAGCTTGCCAGGGCGCCCGTAAGCACGAAGATGCGCCCAGCGAGCGGCTTGCTGCGAACCTCGCCCGCAGGCGCCGGCCAGCGGACCCTAGCCGCGCGCAAAGCGTTGATGACCTCACGATTGTGTGGCTGGGCGAAAAAATGCGTGATGTGCCGCGCCACCACAGGACCGATGTCGGGTACCCGCGTAAGCGCCTCCTCGGTGGCCTGCATCAGGGCGTCGAGGTCATCGTAATGCTCTGACAGGCGCTTGGCCGTGACCTCACCGACCTCGGGTATGCCCAACGCGTAGAGGAAACGCGCCAGGGTCGTCTCGCGCGAGGCCTCAATCGCGCGCAACAAATTATCCGCGGACCTCTCAGCCATACGCTCAAGCTCCACCAGCTTAGGGTGCTCGAGCGAATAGAGATCGGCCACCGTGGCGACCAACCCGCGGCCAACCAGCTGCGCTACCCGCTTCTCTCCCAAGCCGTCAATATCCATGGCGCGGCGTGAGGCGAAATGCAGAATGGCACCCATGCGTTGCGCGGCGCAGTAGAGACCGCCGATGCAGCGATGCGCCGCTGCATCCTCCAGGCGCATGACCTCCGAGCCGCACACTGGGCAGGCCGGTGGCATGCGCCAGGACGGAGCATCCTGGAGGCGCTTCTCGCGCATCACACCGATAATCTCCGGTATCACGTCGCCGGCCCGGCGCAGCAAGACGGTATCGCCGATACGCACGTCCTTGCGCCAGACCTCGTCCTCGTTGTGCAAGGTCGCATAACGTACCACTGCGCCACCCACCTGCACCGGCTCTAGGCGAGCGACGGGCGTGATTACACCCGTGCGTCCGACCGAGGCGTCGATATCGAGCACGATGCTTGTTGCCTCGCGCGCGGGAAGCTTATAGGCAATGGCCCAGCGCGGTGCGCGCGCGGTGAAGCCCAGGCGCTTTTGGCCATCCAGGTGATCAACCTTGTAGACCGCCCCGTCGATCTCGAATCGCAGCTCGTCACGCAGCGCTAAGAGGCGGTGATAGTACGCCAGGCATCCCTCCACCCCATCGACTACCTGCACTCGCTCATTGACACGGAACCCCCACTCGCGCAGCCGCTCCAGAATCAGCGACTGCCGATCCGCGATCGGCTCCGTAGTCTGGCCCAAGCCAAAGGTGAACAGGGTCAACGGTCGCCGAGCGGTGATCCTAGGATCGAGCTGGCGCAGACTGCCCGCGGCGGCATTGCGGGCATTGGCAAAGACTCGCTCGCCCGCCTCCAGGCGCAATACATTGAGGCGCTCAAAATCGGCCTTTCGGATCACGACTTCACCACGCACCTCGATCAGCTCGGGCCAGCTTTCGCCGCGTAAACGCAGCGGAATCGTGCGCAGCGTTCGGACATTGGCGGTGACGTCCTCACCGGCGCTTCCGTCGCCGCGCGTGCTGCCCTGCACCAACAGACCCCGCTCGTAGCGCAAGTTAACCGACAGCCCGTCCAGCTTGGGCTCGGCTACATAAGCCAGACGGTCCACATCCAGACGTTCCCGAACCCGGCGGTCGAAAGCGCGCAGTTGTCCTTCGTCGAAAGCGTTGTCGAGCGAGAGCATGGGAACGCCGTGTCGCGCCTCGCCGAACGCCTCCAAGGGCTTCGCGCCCACGCGCTGTGTCGGCGAATCCGCTGTGATCAGCTCTGGATGGCTGGCCTCGAGCGCTTGCAGCTCACGCAGCAGGGCATCGTAGTCGGGATCCGAAACTTGCGGGTCATCAAGCACATAATAGCGGTAGTTATGAAACTCGATCTGCTCTCGCAGCGCAGCGGCACGCCGCTCGGCTGCGGCCTGCTCTACGCTCGCCATGGTTAGCGCGGTCTCCATTACACTAGGGCCTGTTGACATCCACCCACGGCGTCGCGTTGCTGCCCAACAGCCGATCAGGCAAGGCGCGAGGAGAGAAGTTTGGTTGTTCCAAATGAACGAC
>JAKDMK010000482.1 GCA_030452365.1 Nitrococcus sp. | reverse complement strand
GGTCTTCATCCGGTGAGCACCGCCTTGTTGTGTTGATCAATATCGGTGAGTGTGCCGGCGGACGAGGATCGAGACGGACGGGGATGTGCCCACGATGCAGGATGTGGACACAAAGTCGAAGCGGCGGAACAAGCGCTGGCCGGAGGCTCTGAAGCGCGAGATCGTGGCGGCGAGCTATTTGCCGAACGCTTCAGTTTCCGTGGTGGCGCGCCAGTACGACGTCAACGCGAACCAGGTCTTCGGCTGGCGCCGCCGCTATCGCGAGGCGGAGCAGCCACCTGTGTCCGGACTTTCGACACCGGGGCTCGTGCCGGTGACGATCACGCCCGGCCCCGATGATGAGGGCGTCTTGCCAGCCGCACCGACAACGCCTGGGAGGATTGAGATCGAGGTTGGCGCGGACTATCGCGTGCGTGTCGGGTCGGGCTTCGATGCGCGCGCCCTCGGGCGCGTCCTCGATGTGCTGAGGAAGCGATGATCCCGGTTCCAGCGGGCGTACGCGTATGGCTCGTGACCGGTCACACGGACATGCGGCGCGGCTTTCCAGGGCTCGCGCTGATGGTGCAGGAGACATTGAAGGCCGATCCGCACTCGGGTCATCTGTTCGTCTTTCGCGGCAAGCGCGGCGATCTCGTGAAGGTCATCTGGCACGACGGTCAAGGCGCATGCCTGTTCTCGAAGCGCCTGGAGCGTGGCCGGTTCATCTGGCCGACGCCGTCTGACGGCGCGGTGACGATCTCGGCGGCGCAACTGGGCTACATGCTGGAGGGGATCGACTGGCGCGCCCCACAAAAAACGTACCGTCCGGAGATCGCGGGATAGCGCGAAGCAGTTTACACTTCTCCGTATGGCGCTCGATCCTGCGACATTGCCGAAAGATGTGGCGGGCCTGACAGCGCTCCTTCTGCACGAAAACGCCGCCCGTCTTGCTGCCGAGGCGCGGTCTGCAGATCTCGACGCCGAGATCGCGCACCTGAAGCTGACGATTGCCAAGATGAAGCGGGCCGAATACGGAGCCAGCTCCGAAAAGACGGCGCGGCTTATCGATCAGCTCGAAATGCAGCTTGGCGAACTGGTTGCGGCGGCGAGCGAGGGTAAGGCCTGTGCGGCCATCGAAGGTCCGGCGCCGGTTGCTGAAGACGAGCGGCAGAAACCGGCGCGCCGTCCGCTGGACCCGAAACTTCCGCGCGAACGGATCGTGCATCAAGCGCCCTGCACGTGCGGCCATTGCGGTTCGGCTCGCCTGCGCAAGCTCGGCGAGGCGATCACGGAAACGCTCGAACACGTGCCTTCGCGGTGGAAAGTGCTGCAGCATGTGCGCGAGACGTTCACCTGCCGGGACTGCGAGAAGATCACGGAAACCCCGGCACCCTCGCATCCGATTGCACGCGGGCGCGCCGGGCCGCAGCTCCTGGCCGAAGTGCTGCACAACAAATACCGCGCCCATCTGCCCTTGAACCGCCAGAGCGATCTTTACGCGGCCCAGGGCGTCGATCTCGATGTCTCGACGCTCGCCGATTGGGTGGGCGCCTGCGCGGCGACGCTCGATCCGCTGGTCAAGGAAATCGAGAGACATGTCCTGTCTGCTGAGCGTATCCATGCCGACGACACGACGGTGCCGGTACTCGCCAAGGGAAAATGCACGACGGGCCGCTTGTGGGCCTACGTGCGCGATGATCAGCCGTTCGGTGGTGGCGCGGCACCGGCCGTCTTTTATCACTACTCACCAACGCGCAACGGTGAGCATCCGGAACGGCATCTGGCCACCTACAGTGGCCTGATGCAGGCGGATGCCTACTCCGGTTACAACAATCTCTATGCTTGGCCCCGGCGACACGCCTCCGGAGCGCCGGCCGCCGGGGCCGGTCGCATCATCGAGGCGGCATGCTGGGCCCACGGCCGGCGCAAGTTCTTCGAACTGGCGGAGCTACAAAAGGCGCCGGTCGCGATCGAGGCCGTAAAGCGTATCGACGAACTGTTTGCGATCGAGCGCGCCATCAACGGCAAGCCACCGGATGAACGCAGGGCCGTTCGCCAGGAGAGATCAAAGCCGCTTGTTGAATCTCTCGAAGCCTGGCTCAGAGTCGAACGCAAGAAGCTCTCATCAAAAGCGCCTGTCGCCAAGGCTATCGACTACAGCCTGAAACGCTGGGAGGCCTTCACGCGCTTCCTCGACGACGGACGCCTCTGCATGAGCAACAATGCCGCCGAGCGCGCCGTGCGCGGCATCGCAGTCGGGAGGAAAAACTGGACTTTCTGCGGCAGCGACAGCGGCGGACGCCGGGCCGCAGCGATCTACACGCTCATCGAGACATGCAAGCTCAACGCTATCGATGCCCGTGCCTGGCTCGCCGACGTACTCGCCCGCATCGCAGATCATCCGATGAAGAAGATCGCCGAGCTGTTGCCATGGAACTGGAAAGCCGCACGAACCGCCGACCCAATCGCCGCCTGAACAAAATCGATCATCCCTGCAGCCCTGGCCGGATGCTTAC
>JAKDMK010000481.1 GCA_030452365.1 Nitrococcus sp. | reverse complement strand
CTTCCAGACCGCTGCGGATCGCGCCGTACAGCACGGCGATGGGCGTTGTCTCGAACATTCGCTCCCCACGCCTGCATGGTTCGAAGCCGCTGCCTTTTTGACACGCTTTCTCATACGGATGCGTATTCCGGCGAACGTGAACGGTCATTCCGGCGAAGGTGAACACCGTTATTTACTTAACGCATCACGAGTGGCGATTTATACCGTGGGTGTTCACGTTCAGTCAATTTCCTGTAGCCGCTTTCGCATCGATTCGCCGCTCAATGCCCAGCGGTGGGCGTTGTGCATGAGCCGATCCAGGATGGCGTCAGCCAAGGTGTTGTCGCCGATGGCGGCGTACCACTGATCAGTGGGCAACTGGCTGATGATCATCGTGGACTGCAAGCCGTAGCGGTCATCCATGATTTCCATGAGGTCGTTGCGGTGTGCTGGTGTCAGGGTCTCAATGCCCCAGTCATCAAGGATGAGTAGTTTCACCTTGGCCAGCTGTTTCAACATCTTGTGGTAAGTGCCGTCGGCCTTGGCCTGGGTGAGTTCCAGCAGGAGCCGGGAGACCCGGTCATACCGGCAACTGTAGCCATTGATGCAGGCCTGGTGGCCGAGCGCGCAACCGAGGTAGGTCTTGCCGCTGCCGCACGGTCCGGTAATCAACAGATTCCGGCCCTGTTCCAGCCAGTCGGTCTGGGCCAGCTGGGCGACCTGTGCTTTCTTCAGGTTACGTGGATGTTGGTAATCGATATCCTGCATGCAAGCGCGTAGTCGGAAGCGGGCTTGGCGCATCAGGCGCTCCTGCTTGCGATGTTCTCGGGCCTGGCACTCTCGATCCAGCAACAATGCCAGGCGTTCGGCGAACGCCAGCTCATCGTAAGTGCCGGGCTGGTTTTGTTGCTGTTCGAGCGCGGCGGCCATGCCACCGAGCTTGAGTTCTCGCAGCTGTGTCAGTGTTTGCGTTGCATTCATGCGATCTCTCCTATCGGGTCGTTCAGTGGAAACTTTCGGCGCCCCGGATATTGGCGTGGTTCTGGGGCAGTTCGATGTTCAGGGGTAACGGTTCCGGCAGTGTGTCGCGATTACTGCGCAGAATGGCCTTGATGTGCTTGAGGCGCGTCAGGCCTTCGCGATTGGCCAGCCGGCAGGCGGCATTCAGCCGCTGACCGGGATAGGCCCGGCTGAGGTTGAGTAGCCCCAGGCAAACGCGATACGCCTGCTCGGGATGTTCGCGCTCGCTCAGGCGCGCCGTCACCCAGGCCAACGTGTCAGCCCCGATATCGCTCGCCCAGTTCTTGAGACGGCCCGGCGTCCATTTCTGGTGTTTGCTGTGGCGTTGGGGCATGTGGCCCGATTGCGTCGTGGTACCGGGCCGGCCGGCTCTTGGATGACGGGCAATCGGGTGCTGCCGGAAGTAAACCTGAACCAGGTGATCGCCGGCGTGTACCTCGACCTGTTCTCCTACATATTGATGGGGCACCGAGTAGTGATGCCGGTCATAGGCGATGTGGTAATCGATGTTGACCTTGCAGCGCCGGATATCGACATAGCTGTACGGCTGTTTCGGCAGGGGCCGCAGTGCCGGTTGATCCAGGGTCTCGAAGGCTTGCCGGCGATGGCCCGGAAGCTGCCGGAACGCCCGTGTGTTGAGTTCTTTCAACAATGCCCGGATACACTGGTTGGCCTCGGCCAGCGTGAAGAACGTGTGATGCCGCAAGCGCGCTAAGATCCAGCGTTCCACGATTTGCACGCCGACTTCCGCCTTGGCTTTATCCTTCGGCTTGTACGGCCGCGCCGGCAGTATCGCGACCTGATAGTGGGCCGCCAGTTGCTGGTAACTGGGATTGATCTCGGGATCGTAACGGCAAGCGCGGCTCACACCGCTGCGCAGGTTGTCGGGCACCACCATTTCGGGCACGCCGCCGAAGTATTCGAAAGCGCGCACATGACTGGATAACCAGTCGCGTGAGCCTTGTGTCCAGGTCGCCTCGGCGTAGGTGTAGTTGGATGCACCCAGAACAGCGACAAAGACTTGTGCCTCGCGGATCTCGCCGCTGTCCGGGTTGACGATGGGCAGTGTTGGGCCGACGTAATCCACGAAACACTTCTCGCCGGCTTTGTGCGTCTGGCGCATGGAACGCTTCTGCTTTTTATGCCACTGTCGGTAACGATCGCAGTACTGCGAGTAGCTGTAGCAGCGATTGGGATAGCGTGCCGTGTATTCCTCCCACAGCAGCTGTTTGGTCATGCCCTTGCGCTTGAGTTCCTGGTGAACCTGCACCCAGTCGGGCACCTGATAGCGCGACGATACCGTGGCATCTGCGCCCGGATACAGCAGCGAAGCCAGGCGGGCGTCATCCATGTCGTCCGGTAGTGGCCAGCCCAATCCCAGCGCCTCGGCCCGGGCCAGCAGTTTGGCAATGGCCCCGACGCTGGTCTTGGTGCTGGCGCCGATCTGGCGGATTGACAGGCCTGCCTCCAGGCGCAGGCGCAGTACGTCTCTGATTTTACG
>JAKDMK010000111.1 GCA_030452365.1 Nitrococcus sp. | reverse complement strand
TGCGCAGGGTGTCAGCCGATTGCAAAGCAACGGTCGGTGAGGTCGGCAATGCCGAGCACTCCCTGCGCTCGCTGGGCAAGGCGGGGGCGACGCGCTGGCGTGGCAGGCGGCCGAGTGTGCGCGGTGTGGCCATGAACCCGGTTGACCACCCGCATGGGGGTGGAGAGGGTCGCACGTCAGGAGGCCGCCACCCGGTGACGCCCTGGGGTGTCCCGACCAAGGGCCACAAGACGCGTAGTAACAAGCGCACCGATCGCTTCATCGTGCGGCGTCGCAAGTCGTAACCGCTTGCGCGCGTTCGGTTGCGGTTGTGCCTTGCTACGCGTGCAAGGCTTCGGAGCCGGGCAAAGCGTGTGGCAAGGGCCCACCGCGCAACCGGTGTTAGGTTCCTGGAGTCGGCGCTGCACCACGAAGTCGCTGACCGGGGGTTGTTTTTTTGCTGATAGCACTCGTGATACCGGCAGAACAGGTGGATGATACATGCCACGATCGATCAAGAAGGGCCCATTCGTCGACAACCATCTTTTGAGGAAGGTAGAGGCGGCGAACACGAGTCGCAGCAAGCGGCCGATCAAGACCTGGTCGCGTCGGTCCATGGTTGTTCCGGACATGGTTGGTCTAACGATCGCGGTCCACAATGGCCGCCAGCATGTTCCCGTATTGATCAACGAGAACATGGTCGGGCACAAGCTTGGTGAGTTTGCGTCGACCCGGACGTTTCGGGGCCATGCGGCCGATAGGAAAGCCAAGAGGTAATTCATGGCAACGGCGGCTAAGTTGCGATACTCCATGATCTCGCCGCAGAAGGCACGGCTCGTGGCAGACCAAATACGGGGGTTGCCGGTTGCTCAGGCACTCAAGATTCTGGAATTTAGCTCAAAGAAGGCGGCGCGAATTCTTAAGAAGGTTTTGGAATCGGCAATAGCGAATGCGGAGCATAACGAGGGCGCGGACGTTGACGAGTTGACCGTTGCCCGGGTCTTTGTTGACGCGGGGCCCATGTACAAGCGGACGCAGCCGCGAGCCAAGGGCCGGGCTAATCGCATTCTCAAGCGAACCAGCCATATCACAGTAGCCGTAGCGCAGCAGTGAATCGAGGAAATCTATGGGGCATAAGGTACATCCGACCGGCTTCCGTCTGGGTATCACGGAGCAATGGCGCTCTATGTGGTATGCCGATAGCGCTAATTTTGGTGATTACCTAAACACGGATCTGAAAGTCCGAAGTTTTATTAAGGATAAGCTTGCGCACGCTTCGATTAGCAATATCAAGATAGAGCGTCCGGCAAAGAATGCGCTGATCACGATTTACACGGCCCGGCCGGGCATAGTCATCGGCAAGAAGGGTGCCGATATTGAGGCGCTGCGGGTACGGCTGGCACGAATGATGGGTATCCCGGTGCATGTGAACATCGAGGAGATCCGCAAACCCGAGCTCGACGCGCAACTGGTGGCCGAGAATGTGGCGCAGCAGCTCGAACGACGTATCATGTTCCGCCGTGCCATGAAGCGCGCGGTTGGCAATGCCATGCGCTTGGGTGGTCAGGGTATCCGAATTCAGGTGTCCGGCCGACTCAATGGCGCCGAGATTGCGCGCAGGGAGTGGTATCGGGAAGGGCGGGTGCCATTACACACGCTGCGCGCGGACATCGATTACGGACTCGCGCACGCGAAGACAACGTATGGTGTCATTGGTGTCAAGGTATGGATTTTCAAGGGCGAGATTCTGGACACGGACAGCGTACCCAGCTCGGCCCGTAAGGCGCGCGGCAACTAGCGCAACCTGAGGCGAGGACCATGTTACAGCCCAAGCGAACCAAATTTCGCAAGCAGCAGAAAGGCCGTAACAAAGGTATGGCCATGCGGGGCGATACGGTCGCCTTTGGTGAATACGGCCTCAAGGCACTGACCCGAGGACCCATCACCGCGCGCCAGATCGAGGCGGCACGGCGTGCCATCAACCGCCACGTAAAACGTGGCGGGAAGATCTGGATTCGGATATTTCCTGACAAACCGATCACCTCCAAACCGCTCGAAGTGCGCCAGGGTAAGGGCAAGGGAAATGTCGATCACTGGGCCTGCCCTATTCGGCCGGGTCGCGTCCTTTATGAAATCGAAGGCGTGACCGAAGATGTGGCGCGTGAGGCGTTCCGTCGCGCGGCTGCGAAATTGCCGCTTCGAACCACGTTTGTCCATCGAACGGTGCTGGGATGAAAGCGAGCGAACTGCGTGGAAAATCCGTTGTCGAGCTGCAAAAGGAGCTGTTCGAGCGCCGCAAGGAGCAGTTCAATTTGCGTATGCAGCAGGCCAACGGTCGGCTTGCCCGAGCTGATCAGCTGAAGAGGGTTCGCCGCGACATTGCGCGAATCAAGACCGTGCAGAATGAAAATGCGAGGCTCAGCGATACGCCATGACGGAGCACAAGACGGTCAAACGGACGGTGAACGGCCGAGTGATAAGCAACCGAATGGATAAAACAGTCACGATTGCGGTCGAGCGTCTCGTGCGCCATCCCTTGTACGGGAAATATGTTCGCCGTACTACGAAGCTGCATGCGCACGATGAGGACAACCGCTGCCAGCTCGGTGATTGGGTGGCGGTTGAGGAATGTCGTCCGCTGTCGAAGATCAAGTCCTGGAGGCTGGTGAAAGTCCTCGATCAGGCCGGCGGGTGAGCCTGCTCGGGTAGTCGCTGGTCGATTGATCAAGCCTTGGAAGCAAGTAGGTCACCATGATTCAAATGCAGACAACGCTGACCGCGGCCGATAACAGCGGCGCTCGGCGACTTCAGTGTATAAAGGTGTTGGGCGGGTCACGCCGACGCTATGCCCACATTGGTGACATCATCAAGGTCAGCGTCAAGGATGCGATTCCGCGTGGGCGCGTGAAGAAGGGGGAGATATACAACGCCGTCGTCGTGCGTACCCGGCATGGCGTGCGCCGCCCGGATGGCTCGGTGATTCGGTTCGATAGCAATGCCGCCGTCCTACTAAACAATCAGTTACAGCCGATCGCAACGCGCGTGTTCGGCCCAGTGACTCGAGAGCTGCGCAGCGAGCGCTTCATGCGCATCATTTCCCTGGCTCCGGAGGTGCTGTGACAACCCCGTTGGGCGCTGGTGGTTGGCAAATAGGCCAACCGGGTTAGGGGCGCTGGATACTGGGCACAGTCTGGATTCGGGCAGGACAACGGCATAACGCGCACTGCACACACGCAGGTCAAACGGATGAAACGCATTAGGCGAAATGATGAAGTCATTGTGATTGCCGGCAAGGACAAAGGCCGGCGCGGTACGGTTTTGCGGGTTCTGCCGAAGGCGAACAAGGTAGTGGTCGCCAACGTCAACAAGGTGAAGAAACACCAGAAGGGAAATCCGAGCACCGGTAGCGCGAGCGGCATTGTCGAACTGGAGAAGCCTCTGCATATGTCCAATGTGGCGTTGTATAACCCCGATACCGGCAAGGCCGATCGCGTTGGGGTCCGCACCTTGGAGGACGGACGTAAGGTTCGTTACTTCAAGTCGACCGACGAAATTGTTGAACTGTAAGGTACCCAGATGGCGAGGCTGCGAGAGCTCTACCGGACCGAGATTACGCCGTCGCTCATGGAACGGTTCGCCTATGACAACATTATGGCGGTGCCGCGTCTGATCAAGATCACTATCAATATGGGCGTGGGCGAGGCGGTTCGCGACAAGAAGGTGCTTGAATTCGCGGAGAAGGAACTCGCGCTTATCGTAGGGCAGAAGCCGGTGATTACTCATGCGCGCAAATCGGTTGCGGGTTTCAAAATTCGTGAGGGGTGGCCGATCGGCTTGAAGGTCACGTTGCGGCGCGAGCGAATGTATGAGTTCCTCGATCGCTTTATCAATGTCGCCGCCCCGCGAATCCGCGATTTTCGCGGTTTCTCGCCACGAGCCTTCGACGGCCGTGGCAACTATAGCCTCGGGGTGCGCGAGCAGATTATCTTCCCTGAGGTTGAATATGACCGGATAGACGCGACTCGGGGTATGGACATTGCCTTTACCACCACGGCGAAAACCGACGACGAAGCGCGCGGCCTGTTTGATGGCTTCAATTTCCCGTTTCGCCGTTAGAGGACTCGATTATGGCAAAGGTTTCTTTAATTGAGCGTGAGCGTAAGCGCGAACAGCTTTGCCGCAAGTTGGCCAACAAGCGCCGGGCGCTCAAGGAAATTATCAGAAATCCCGGCAGCGCAGTCGAGGATCGACAGACGGCGCAGCGCAAGCTTCAGGATATGCCACGTAACGCGAGCCCGGTGCGCTTGCGTAATCGCTGCAACATTACCGGCCGGCCGCGAGGCTATTACCGCAAATTCGGCTTGGCGCGTAATAAGCTACGTGAGGCGGCGATGGCCGGCGAAATACCCGGACTGGTCAAGGCAAGCTGGTAGGGCCGGGGCTATTGTTCCGCAATCCTGCGTTGTCGCTCGGTTACGTAGCCGGGCTACGCTGCGCTCGCGATGCCTTGACTTGCGAAAAAAATAGCCGCCGGCGCGGCGTCGCGGGTGAATGTGAACAGGCCCTAGGTAGTCAGGTGACGACAGCATGAGCATGAGCGACCCTATCGCGGATATGTTGACACGGATTCGTAATGGCCAAGCGGCTGAAAAGGCTGAGGTCAGCATGCCGGCCTCTAAGGTCAAGGCGTCCATTTGTCGCGTGCTCAAGGAAGAGGGCTATATCGAGGACTTCCGGGTCGCAGGCGATGAAAAAAGACCGACTTTAGCTATTCGTCTACGGTACTACCAGGGGCGGCCAGTGATCGAAGAGCTACGGCGCGTCAGTCGGCCGGGTCTCAGGCGGTTCGAAGGCAAACGAACACTGCCGAGCGTGCGAGGTGGGCTTGGCACGGCCATTATCTCGACCTCGCAGGGCGTCATGACGGATCGTGCGGCACGTGCAGCGGGGCAGGGCGGTGAAGTGTTGTGCGTAGTATTTTAGGCTTCAACCACGAGATCCAATTGCCATGTCCCGAGTCGCCAAGAATCCCATAGCGATCCCGGTTGGCGTGAATATCACGCTTGAGGGTCAGATGATCAGAGTCAAGGGTCCCAACGGCGAGCTGGAGCGTCAGGTTCACCGCTGGGTGGATGTCAGGCAGGAGAACAGCCAGCTACATCTTACTCCGAATAAGGATCGCAAGGATGCCTGGGCGTTGGCTGGTACCACCCGCGCCTTGCTCCAGAACATGGTAACCGGGGTCAGCCAGGGGTTCGAGCGCAAGCTCCAGCTAGTGGGCGTGGGCTACAGAGCGCAGGCGCAAGGCAGTAATCTCAATCTAACGCTTGGCTTTTCTTTTCCGGTGGACTACCCGGTGCCGCAGGGCGTGTCGATCGAGACGCCAAGCCAGACCGAGATTCAGATCAAGGGGACCGACAAGCAGCAGGTTGGCCAGGTGGCCGCGAATATACGTCGTCTGCGCCCCCTGGAGCCATATAAGGGCAAGGGCGTACGATACGTCGACGAACCGGTTGTGTTGAAGGAAGCGAAGAAGAAGTAGGTGGTATGGACAAGAAGGTTGCACGGCAAAGACGCGCCCGCAGGGCTCGCGTCAAGATTCGGGATCTCGGTGCTTATCGGCTGTGCGTGCATCGCACGCCGCGGCATACCTATGCGCAGATTATTGGCCCCGCCGCGGATCGAACGCTGGCGGCAGCTTCCACTGTGGAGAAGGAGATCAGCGGGTTATTGCGCGGCGGCGGGAATATCGAAGCCGCCAAGGTGGTGGGCCGCATAATTGCCGAGCGTGCGCGATCTGCTGGCGTGGATACAGTTGCGTTCGACCGTTCCGGATTCAAGTTTCACGGCCGCGTCAAGGCACTCGCTGAGGCGGCCCGCGAGGCAGGTTTGAAGTTCTGAGACCGCATTGAAAACGAGCGCCGGCCAGTGGTCGGCCGCGTGTAGAGGTTGCGTTTCTCGCAACCCCGCTGAGAGAGGCGAGAAGCATGGCGATGAACGAGGTTGGTGGCGAGGGCTTGCGGGAGAAGCTGATTTCGATTAACCGTGTGGCTAAAGTCGTCAAAGGTGGCCGCCAATTCGGATTCACCGCGTTGACGGTGGTGGGCGACGGTCAGGGGTCGGTGGGTTTTGGCTACGGTAAAGCGCGTGAGGTGCCGTCCGCTATCCAAAAGGCGATGGAGAAAGCCCGCAAGAGCATGTGCAAGGCGCACCTCAACGGTGCGACATTGCAATACGCGGTGATCGCTAACCATGGGGCTAGCAAGGTTTTCATGCAGCCGGCATCCGAGGGTACGGGAATTATCGCCGGCGGCGCGATGCGTGCCGTGTTTGAGGTCGTTGGCGTGCAGGATGTACTGGCAAAGACTATTGGTTCGCGCAATCCAGTCAACGTCGTGCGGGCCACGATTAAAGCCTTAGCGCAGAGCGCGGGGCTTGAGTATGTCGCCGCCAAGCGCGCAAAGCGTGCTGAAGAGATTCTAGGTTGAACATGGCACAGAACAAACAGCTCAAGGTGACTTTGGTCCGTAGTCTCAATGGTCGACGGAGCCGGCATAAAGCGTGCGTGGCAGGGCTGGGCCTGCGCAGAATTCACCAGAGCGTAGCGGTCAATGATAGCCCACAGAACCGAGGCATGATCCGTAAGGTTTCTTATTTGCTCAAGGTGGAGGACGCCTGACAATGCGGCTGAATACGATCAAGCCCGCAAAAGGCAGTCGGCCAGAACGTTACCGGGTCGGTCGCGGAACGGGGTCGGGTAATGGCAAGACCGCCGGACGAGGGCACAAGGGGCAGCGTTCACGCTCCGGTGGTTTTCACAAGGTCGGTTTCGAAGGCGGGCAGATGCCACTGCAACGGCGCGTGCCCAAGGTCGGTTTCCGATCGCGTAAAGGGCCTTTTGGTGCCGAGGTCCGGCTTTCCGAGCTGAAATACCTTGCCACGGATACGGTAGTTGACTTGGCAGCGCTGAAGGCAGCGAATGTGGTGCCGCAGCAAGCTCGCCGGGTCAAGATTATCGCTACCGGGGAGGTGGCGCAGGCCTTCACCGTGCGCGGGGTCGCTGTGACCAAAGGCGCACGCGCGGCGATCGAAAAGGCAGGTGGCAAGGTCGAGGGTCAGCTTGGCTAGAGCAACAGCAAACCTAAACTCATTGGCAGGATTTGGCCGCCTGACCGAGGTGCGGCAAAGACTGGTCTTTGTGCTAATCGCATTGATTGTGTATCGGTTTGGAACCCATCTGACCATTCCCGGTATCGACCAAGCCGCGCTCGCCGCTATGTTCGAGCGCCAGCAAGGCACCATTTTGGACATGTTCAACATGTTCTCCGGTGGCGCGCTGCAGCGACTGAGCGTATTTGCACTCGGCGTCATGCCCTATATTTCGGC
>JAKDMK010000110.1 GCA_030452365.1 Nitrococcus sp. | reverse complement strand
GAGCGCCGAGACCGTCTGTTACGAGATCGCGCGGGAAATCCTCAGGGAGGCGCGCCAGTTCGAAGTCAAGAAGCTCCTGGTGCTCGCCTCCCAAGAGGTGGTTGATCTGATCCTCGATCAAGAAAGCGATACCCTCGCCGAGCTCGAGGGCTTCATCGGCAAGCCGATCGACTTCCAGGCTGAGCCACTCTATACCCAGGAACAGTTCGACGTGGTCTTGATGTAGGGTGGGGTCAAGTCTAGTAATAGGCATTTAACTGCGCTATCTTTTCCCCATGGCACGACCACTGCGAATCGAATTTGCTGGCGCTTGGTATCACGTCATGAACCGGGGTGCACGGCGCGCGGCGATCTTCCAATCTTATGAACAACGCGCGTATTTCCTGTCTCTGCTGGCCGCGACGTCCGAAAGGCTGAACGCCGAATGGCATGCCTATTGTTTGATGGGCAACCATTACCATCTTCTGCTGCGCACGCCCGAGGGGAATCTGCAGCGGATCATGCGCCATGTGAACGGGCTTTACACGCAATACTTCAATCGCACGCAGGGCCGTGACGGCCCGCTGTTCCGGGGGCGGTACAAGGCGGCACTGGTGGATGCGCAAGCGCATTGGCTGGGTTTGTCCCGGTATGTTCACCGAAATCCCCTGGAAGCACGAATGACAGACGATCTCGCAGCGTATCCATGGTCCAGCTATGCGGCCTATGTCGGGCGAAGCCCGGCGCCTGACTGGTTGCTGACGGACTACGTGCTCGGAGCCATCAAGCCGAGGCCCTACGCAAAGTATGTGGAGGGAAATGACGATAATGAGGCGGTGAGTCCGTACGCCACGATAAACATTCCGAGCATCCTAGGCGATGATGATTTTGCTCGCAGTGTGCTGATGGGCCGGGCGCCGACGGTTGATGAACCCGAGCTACGCCAGGCACGGCCCACCCCTTCCATCGATCGCATCGTTGAGGCGGCATGCCGCCATTTTGATGTGCCCGCCGAGACCCTCATGCGCAAGCACCAGCGCAAGGAAGCTCCCGCCCGGCTGGCCCGGGCCGCGACAATGTATCTTTGTCAGCGAGTCGGGGCCATGACGCTGGCTCAGATCGCCAAAGGCTTTGGCCTGGCGAGCTACGCTAGTGCCAGCGCCAGTATCCGGCGGTTTGAAGCGAAGATCGAGCAGGACAGCGGCCTTGGGCAAGCAGTTAAATTGCTAATACTAGACTTGACCCCATGACCACGCGATTGGCCTATGCGCTTGCTGCGGTCTTGGTCGCGGCGGCGGTTGCGTTGACCGCGCTGCGCTTGGCTGTTGCCTATACGCCGGCCTTGCGAGGTGAGATCGAGGCTTTGCTGGCGCGGCGGCTCGAGCGTGCGGTGGCTATCTCGGCTCTAGATGCGCGCTTGGTCGGGGTCAGGCCGGTGTTGATTCTACACGACGTGCGCATTGGCGCTGCACCGGGGCGCCTGGCTGACCTTGCCGCGGATCGGCTTGAGATCTCGATTGATCTCTGGCATTCGCTGCGCGATCTGCGGCTTCAGTTTGCCGGCCTCAACGCCGATCAGCTCGTGCTCACACTGACGCGCCTCGCCGATGGGCGCATCGTCCTCGGCGAGGAGGCAAACCGTCCCGGAGACGGTCTGTTTGCATCGATTTCGCGCCTGCTCCTGCGCGATGCCTCGGTTACTCTGATCGATCAACAAAGGGGCACCCTCTGGCGCTTGGACGATCTCAATGCCCGGTTCTGGATCAGCTTACGCCGGGGTCGGCCGGCACAGGTCGAAGTCGACGTCAGCGCTCGCGGCCTTGACCTCGGCGCAGCCGCCGCGGTGCGATTCGAGCGCCTAGCCGGACGGGCACGCTGGCAGCGCACTGACAATGGTTGGAAGCTCGATATCAACGCCCTGAGGCTGCAGCGCCCGGGCCGCCCGCCAGCGCCGCCCGCTGCCGTGTCGGTTCGGTATTCGACCGACAGCGAGGGGGGCGCATTGTGGCGTGCCGGCGCGTCATCTCTACGGCTCGGTGATTTTGCCGCGCTTTTGCGTGGCAACAACCGATTGCCATTGAAGTGGCGCCAGCGCCTCGTGCGGCTCGCCCCTCGGGGTGAGATCAGCGATGCCGCCTTTATAGTGCGAGTCGCAAACCAGGAGCAACGCTGGCGAGCGAGTGGGCGCTTCCAAGAGCTTGCCGTGCAGCCGATTGGGCGGTTTCCGGGGCTGACCGCCGGGGCGGGTCGGTTTGTGCTCACCGAGCGCGGTGGTCGCCTGCGGCTCGATGCTCGCGAGACCGAGCTCACGCTGCCCGAGCTCTTCGCACAGCCGCTTGCGCTGCAGCGACTGCGGCTACGAAGCGAATGGCGGGTCGCAGATGGCCGGGTGCAGCTCGCGATTCCCAGGCTTCAGGCACGCAGCTCGGCCGGGGAGCTGAACGCTCGGCTTGCCTTATGGCTCGGCGGACCGCAAGGGCCGTTCATCGATGCACGCGCTCACTTGCAACACGGCAAGGCCGATGAGATCAGCGGCTACCTGCCGCAGCGGATACTGCCCGAGCGGTTGAGCCAGTGGCTGCATGGCGCCATCCGTGCTGGCCAGATCCGTGCTGACCTGGTTCTGCGCGGGCGGACGCGCGATTTTCCCTACCGCAACGATGAGGGCGTATTCAAGGTTCAGGCGCAGGTGGACGAGGTGACTCTTGCGTACCATCCGGATTGGCCAATGCTGCATGAGCTGGGTGGCCAATTGTTATTTCACCAGGGCGCATTCCGGGCCGAGCTCGATCGAGGTCACATTTACGGCAGCAAACTGTTGCGAGCAACGGCGGACATAGCGGATATGACGCAGCCGCGGCTCGAGATTCGCTGCCGTATCACCGGCCCAGGAGACGACTTGGTGCGCTATCTGCGCGATTCGCCGCTTGCCGATGAGTACGCAGCCGCGTTGCGGCAAGTATCGCTCTCGGGGCAGCAGCAGCTCGATCTGCAGCTTGCCTTTCCATTTGCGGGCCGGCCGATCGCAGCCGATGGTCGGATCGAGCTCGACGGTGCCCGGCTCGCGGCAGAGAACCTCGGCTTGGCCATCGAGGAACTGACAGGCCGCATCCATTTCGACGAGCATGGTGTGAGCTGGGAACGGTTGCAAGGTCGTTTCAGGGGTCATCGGTTGGTGAGTCGGGCGGTGACGAGCGGTGCAGCGGGAGACATGCGGATTCGAATCGAGGCTCGCTTCCGCGCGTCGGTGGCGGAGCTTTTGGGCGCTGATAATTCTCTGACGGCGCGGCTTCCTGGTACCACCGACTGGCTTTTGGCCTTCGACGGCAACGGCTTTCGCGTCGCCGAGCGGCGCTTGGATCTCACACTAAAGACTAGGCTGCGTGGTGTGCAGGTGAATTTGCCGCAACCGCTCGCCAAGCCGCGCGCGCGCCCACGGTTACTGAGCATCCGAACGCGGCTTAATGCCAGCGGATTGGAACCGATCCGCGTGCACTACGCGCAAGCGGGCGCGGCTGTTTTGACTTGGAGGCCGGAGCAGCGGAAGCTGGAGCGCCTCGGTGTGCACCTCGGCATCGGCGAGGCCCGGTTGCCGCGGGGCACGGGAACGCGGCTGACCGGGGCGTTGGAGCGCCTCGACTTAGCTGCACTGATCGGCTCAGGCTCGCGGGAGGAGCCTATAGCGCTGCCGCAGCCATTACATGTCGACGATCTACGTATCGGCACCCTCGCATGGGCTAATACTGGACTTGCGCAGGCGCTGCATATTGACGCGAAGCGGTCTGCGGCTGGCTTGTTCCTGCACCTATCAGGTCCCGACGTGGCCGGCTGGATACACTGGCCGCAACCGGGCGAAGGCCGGGCTCTGGTGAGTCTCGCGCGGCTGCACCTCGCGGGATTACCAGAGTTTACTGATGCTTGCACAAGCATGATTAGCTCGCGGCGGTGCGCTCTGGCGGGAGTGTCGGCGCCAAGGAGGCCGCCGTCGAGCCTGCAGCGAAGTATTCACGGCGTGTCCGGCCAGAGTGCGCCGCCCCGCGCCTTGGCGCGGCCCACTTGTAATTGCAGTGCAAGGATTCGTAGCACGGCCAATGATCGGTTCCAGCCAATCACCCTGGATCTACCCGGTATCAACCTTGATATAGTGGATTTGCGGGTCGGCGCGGCAGCCTTTGGGCATCTCGGCATGCGCCTCAAACGGGTGCGCGATGGCCTAGTGCTAGAGGCTATGAATCTGAACGGGCCGGCGCTCAAGGCCAGCGCGGTTGGCCGCTTCAGTGCAAAGGGCCAACACGGACGTTCGTCGGTGGATATCAAGGTGACCAGTAACAATACCGGTAACGCGCTGGCGCTGTTCGGTTTCGCTCAGGCCATCCGCAACGGGACGGCCAGCGCGCGGGCGCAGCTACAATGGCCCGGGACGTTGCTGGACTTTGGGCCGGCAAGCGTAACCGGCGATGTGCGATTCACTATCCGCGACGGCTCGCTGCTGCAGGTGCAACCCGGGGCCGGACGCATTTTCGGTCTGCTCAGCGTGGCGAGTTTGCCGCGACGGCTGGTGTTGGATTTCTCCGATCTGTTCGGCAAAGGCCTGGCATTTGACCGGATCAAGGCCCATTTCCGCCTTGAAAATGGCACTGCGCATCCAAAGGTGTTTTACATTGACAGTCCCGCTGCCCGCATCGAGGTCTCTGGACCGGTCGATTTGGTAACGCGCAGCTACGATCAGACGGTAACGGTGATGCCCAATGTCTCCTTGGCGGTGTCGCTGCTCGGTGGCTTGGCGGGTGGTCCGTTGGCCGGAGTGGTTTTGTTCGTGACCCAAACGCTGTTGCAGTCGAGCATCGAGCAGTTGGTTCAGGCCCGATACCGGATAACGGGTTCGTGGCAGCAGCCGCGGGTCAAGGGTACGGGGCAGACAGGGGGCGAGATGCCAGGGGTGATGAATGACTCAATATGAAGATGAAGCACGGCTGGTGGCCATTCAGATGGTTTCTGGGGATGACCTGGGGGCGAACCTCGAAGCGGCCGATCGCCTCATTGCCGAGGCGATGGACAGTGGTGCCGATCTGGTGGCCTTGCCGGAGAACTTTGCCTTTGTCGGCCGCGATGATGCGGCCAAGCTGGCGCTAGCGGAGGCGGATGGAAGCGGTCCGATTCAGTCCTTCCTGGCGGAACAGGCCCAGCGTCATGGCATCTTTCTGGTCGGCGGTACCATTCCCTTGCGCAGCTGCGATCCACTGCGCGCTCGGGCCGCCTGTCTCGTTTACAGCCCCACGGGGGAGCGTTGCGCACGCTATGACAAGATTCATCTGTTCGACGTGGCAGTGGGAGTTAATGAGCGGTATTGTGAGTCGGAAACCCTGCAGGGCGGAGACAGCGTGGTGATCTTCGACACCCCGTTCGCCCGAGTGGGCTTGGCGGTCTGTTATGATTTGCGTTTTCCCGAGCTTTTCCGCGAGCTCGTGGCAGGGGGAGCGGAGCTGCTTGTAGTGCCTTCGGCGTTTACCGCACTCACTGGAGCCGCACATTGGGAGTTGCTGGTTCGTACCCGGGCCGTGGAGAATCTTTGCTATGTGGTTGCCCCTGACCAGGGTGGGGAGCACCCGAATGGGCGCGTGACTTATGGCGAGACGCTAATTGTCGATCCATGGGGGCGGGTTCTGAGCCGCTGTAGCCGCGGGCCGGGCGTGGTCCATGCTCGAATGGTTCGCTCCAAGCTCCATGAGACGCGCCGCCGCTTTCCGGTACTCGACCATCGTCGCCTGCGCGTGGCTGCGCCGGCGCCAAGGTCGACGGAGGAATGCAATGTCTGACGATACTATGCAGCACAACCTGGATCTGGCGCGGGAGAGCATATTGGCTCCAGCCGATCTGAGCGAAGCCGATCTCGAGCGGGTCTTCGGACGATTAATGGGGCCAAAAGTCGACGCCGCCGATCTTTATTTCCAGACGCAGCGACATGAGTCGTGGGTTCTGGAGGACGGGATTATCAAAGAGGGGAGCCGCAGCCTCGACCAAGGGGTCGGCGTGCGTGCCATGAGCGGTGAGCAGACTGGGTTTGCCTACTCAGACGAAATTGTGCTGCCGGCCCTTCTGGAGGCATCCAGCGCCGCGCGCGCCATCGCCCGCGACAGTGGCAGCGGGCGATTGCAGGCCTGGAAGGCCGGCGAGGGCTTGGCGCTGTATCAGCCGCTCAACCCATTGGACAGTTTGAGCGCCGATGAGAAGGTGGCGTTGCTGCGTGAGCTCGATGCCGAGGCCCGGCGCCAGGATCCGAGGGTGGAGCAGGTCGTCGTAAGCCTGGCCGGCGTCCATGACGTGGTTCTGATCGCCTCCGGCGACGGCCGGCTGAGCGCCGATGTGCGTCCTCTAGTGCGCCTCAATGTCACTGTTCTGGTCGAGCACAACGGGCGTCGTGAGAGTGGCAGTGCGGGTGGTGGCGGTCGCATGGGCTACGATATTTTCGCCGTCAGTGGCTGCGTCAAGGGCTACGCCCAAGAGGCGGTGCGCCAAGCGCTGCTCAACCTAGAGGCGGTTGAGGCACCGGCTGGGACCATGCCGGTTGTCCTAGGGCCGGGCTGGCCGGGGGTGCTGCTGCACGAGGCGATCGGGCATGGCCTTGAGGGCGATTTCAACCGCAAGGCCACCTCCGCTTTCTCGGGCCGTCTCGGTGAGCGAGTCGCCTCACCGCTTTGCACCGTGGTCGATAATGGAACCCTGCCCAACCGGCGCGGTTCGCTCAACATCGATGACGAGGGCACCCCGACCCAATGCACCACCCTGATTGAGCGCGGGGTGCTTAGCGCCTACATGCAGGACAGCCTCAACGCCCGCTTGATGGGCATGCAACCGACGGGCAACGGCCGGCGGGAGTCCTACGCTCATCTGCCGATGCCGCGTATGACGAACACCTATATGCTGGCCGGGCCGCATTCGCCGGAGGAGATCATCGCCTCGGTCGATCGCGGCCTCTACGCCGTTAATTTCGGTGGCGGGCAGGTGGATATCACCTCGGGCAAGTTCGTGTTCTCCGCGAGCGAAGCCTATTTGATTGAGAACGGCAGGATTACCCGCCCAGTCAAGGGTGCGACATTGATCGGTAACGGGCCGGACGTGCTGACCCGGGTCAGCATGGTAGGCAATGACCTGCAGCTCGACAGCGGCATCGGTACCTGTGGTAAGGAGGGGCAAAGCGTGCCCGTCGGCGTCGGGCAGCCCACCCTCAAAATCGATGCGCTCACGGTCGGGGGAACACAGGTTTAGGGCCTGTTGACATCCACCCGCGGCGTCCGCCAGAGCGCACCGCCCCGAGCTTTGGCGCGGCGCCAGCAGCGATAGCAGTGCAAGGATCAGTATAGGCAGGAGGGTTGAATGACGCAGTCCACATT
>JAKDMK010000109.1 GCA_030452365.1 Nitrococcus sp. | reverse complement strand
CGAAGGGCCGGGGCCATTTTTCCGCAATCCTGCGTTGCCGCTCGCTTATGTAGCTCGACTACACTGCGCTCGCAGCGCCTTGCCTTGCGAAAAAATGGCCTCCGGCGCGGCGTCGTGGGTGAATGGCAACAGACCCTTATAAGCGGCCACAGACCGCCTGGCTGAGGAAGCACCAACCGATGTCGAGCATTAAGGCGATCAAGGCAAGGGAAATCCTGGATTCGCGTGGCAATCCAACGTTAGAGGCGGAAGTCACTCTCAACAACGGAATACGCGGGCGTGCCGCGGTCCCCTCGGGGGCATCGACCGGGACCTTGGAGGCCTTTGAGCTGCGCGACGCCGAGCCGAACCGATACTCGGGCAAAGGCGTGCGCCAAGCCGTGGACAACGTCGACACCCTCATCAGCGCTGCATTGCTTGGAATGCCCGTGGAGGATCAGCGCGCCGTTGACGAGCGCATGATCGAGCTCGATGGGACGCAGAACAAGAGCCGCCTGGGTGCCAACGCCGTTCTTGCGGTCTCGCTCGCCGTGGTGCGTGCCGCCGCCGCCGATCACGGCGTATCGCTGTTTCGTTACCTGAAGCCTGAGTCGCCTTATGTGCTTCCGGTTCCGCTGCTGAATATTCTCAATGGCGGAGTCCATGCCGACAACCGCATCGATGTCCAGGAATTCATGATTGTGCCGGTAGGTTTTGCAAGCTTCAGCGCGGCGCTGCGCTGCGGCAGCGAAGTCTACCATGCCTTAAAGGCGGTTCTCTCGCGCAGGGGGTTGAGCACTGGCGTTGGCGATGAGGGCGGCTTTGCCCCCGATCTGCCCTCCAACGAGGCGGCGCTCGAGCTCATCCTGGAGGCGGTAGAGAAGGCCGGCTACCGCATCGGTGACCAGGTTTTCCTGGCGCTGGATCCGGCGAGCTCGGAATTCTACCGCGACGGCTCTTATCACTTTGAGGCCGAAGGGCGGGATTTTAGCTCGCCTGAGCTCGTCGACGTGCTGTGCGGCTGGGTCGATAAATATGCGATCGTCTCCATCGAGGACGGCATGGCGGAGAATGACTGGGACGGCTGGAAAGCCCTCACCGAGGCGCTGGGAGCTCGGGTGCAGTTGGTGGGCGATGATCTATTCGTAACCAACACTGAGCTTATACGGCAGGGTATCGACCGGGGCGTCGCCAACTCCGTGCTCATCAAGCCCAATCAGATCGGCACGTTGACGGAAACGCTTGATGCCATTGCGCTCTCCGAGCGTGCCGGCTATTCCACGGTGATCTCGCATCGCTCGGCGGAAACGGAAGATACCAGTATTGCCGATCTGGCGGTCGGGTCTACGGCAACTCAGATCAAGACGGGTGCGCCGTGCCGGTCCGAGCGAGTGGCGAAATACAATCAGTTGCTGCGCATCGAGGAGGAACTGCAGGATGACGCGCAATATGCGGGTCGCCAGGCGCTCTCCCGCCTGATTGTCCGTGGTTGAAACCGATCATGCGCTGGATCATTGGCCTTCTTGTGCTCTTGCTGTTGATGCTGCAGTGGCGGTTGTGGCGTGGTGATGGCAGTATCGCGGAGGTGCGGCGATTACGCGAGGCGGTGGCCGAGCAGCGCCAGGATAACGTCGAGCTACGCCGTCGCAACCAAGCCCTGGCGGCCGATGTGCGTGATCTCAAGCAGGGATTGCAGGGGCTGGAGGAGCGCGCCCGGCGGGAGCTCGGCATGATTGGCCGCGACGAGGTCTTCTACCGAATTTTCTCACGCGATGAGCAGTGATCCGGATAGCGCATGTTGGGCGGTCGTCCCGGCTGCTGGTATGGGTCAGCGCTTCGGCAGCAAGCTGGCAAAGCAGTACTTGCGGGTGAACGGACGTTACGTGCTCGCTTGGACGCTCGAGGCGCTGCTGGCGGTGGCCTCGATCCAGCGCATCGTGGTCGCGCTGGCAAGTGGTGATGAGGTGTGGCGGCAACTTGGTTTTGCCGATCATCCGCGCATTGTCACCTGCATTGGTGGCGCGACCCGGGCGCAGTCGGTTCTAAACGGCCTGCGCTGGCTCGTCGAGCAAGGTGCGCAACCGCGGCAATCGGTCTTGGTGCATGATGCCGCTCGGCCTTGCGTGACGCCGGCCGAGATCGAGCGACTCATTGCCGAGGTCGGTGATCACCCGGATGGTGGTCTGCTGGCGATGCCAGTGCGCGACACGTTAAAGCGCGCGGACAGCGAGGGCCGGGTCGCGGCAACTGTGAATCGGGTCGGGTTGTGGCAAGCGTTGACACCGCAGCTCTTCCCGCTGGGGCGGTTGCTCGGCGCACTGGAGCAAGCGGCTGCACAAGGGTTCGAAGTCACCGACGAGGCACAGGCGCTGGAGCGCATCGGAGCGCGTCCGCGCTTGGTTGAGGGCGCGCTGCATAATATCAAGCTCACCCATCGTTCCGATCAGGCATTGATCGAACGCATCCTGGTGCGTGCGCATAGCGGGACGCCGGCATGACTCTGCGCATCGGCCAGGGCTTCGATGCGCATCGCTTCCGCGAAGGCGGGCGCCTAGTGCTTGGCGGGGTAGCAATACCCTTTCATCTGGGTTTGCAGGCACACTCCGATGGTGATTGCTTGCTGCATGCGATCACGGATGCCCTGCTCGGTGCCATTGCGGCCGGCGACCTCGGGCGCCACTTTCCGGATACCGACAGCCGCTATGCCGGCATTGACAGCCGTGAGCTGCTGCGTAATGCGGCCGGGCTATTGCGTGCGCAGAGCTGGCAGGCGCTCAACATCGATGCCACGCTCATCGCCCAACGGCCGCGGCTCGCGGCCTTCCTGCCGCAGATGGTGGCGAATGTAGCCGATGATCTGGGCATCGAATCCGGCCAGGTGAACATAAAAGCAACAACTACCGAGGCCATGGGTTTTACCGGGCGCGAGGAGGGGCTGGCGGCACTTGCAGTCGTGTTGGTGAGTCGTTGCGAAACCTGATCGGGAGCAATCGCTCTGATTTGCTCCGAACCCTGGGTTCGCAGCCAAGTGTGATTTCATCTGCGCGCGGTGCTCAGTCGATCGACGGGCGGATGTGCTGTAACAGCACGTAGATCGCCCCGGTGCCGCCGTCGATCGGCCGGGCGGAGCAGAAGGCGAGTACCTCCGCGCGCTGACGCAGCCAGCGATCGACCTTGCCCTTGAGGATCGGGCCGCGATTGCTGGAGCGCTGGCCCTTGCCGTGAACAATGCGCACGCACCGATAATCGCGGCGGCGGCAGTGAATGAGAAAACGGGTCAAGGCGCCGTGGGCGATGGCAACGGTCATCCCATGCAAGTCCAGCTCTGCGGCGACGCTGTAATGGCCGCGCCGCAGCCGGCGCAAGACTCGCCGTTGCAGACCGGGGCGCAGGAATGCGAGTTCCTCGCCGGTTTCATTATCCGGGACCGATACTGCGTCGGCCGGTAACAGGAGCTCCCTGAGGACGGCCCGCTCATCGCTCAGGCGCTGCAACGGAACGGGTGCTGGACGCGGGTTGTCGATGTCGGGGTGCTCCTCAACATCGAGCGGCTGCACGCTTCGCATGGCAGCCCGGAAGAGCTCCAGATCGGCGTCGTGATCTTGTTCGGTCATGATGCTTTATGCCCACTTGAAGGCTCGCCCTTCGTTACCGTTATCCTAACATCGGTACACGGAAGCGCCGCAATAACGGGAGAAAACACGCAAGATCATGCGGTTACTGGTCAGCAATGACGATGGCTACCAAGCATCTGGCATTATCGAGCTCGCCCAGGCGCTGCGGGAAGTGGCAGAGGTCACTGTTGTGGCCCCTGAACGCGATCGCAGTGGTGCGAGCAACTCACTGACGTTGGACTATCCCATTCGAGTCGCGCGCATCGCAGCGGACGTCTATCGGGTCGAAGGCACGCCGACTGATTGTGTTCATCTGGCAATCACCGGTCTCCTTGAACAGCAGCCTGACATGGTGATCTCCGGCATCAATGCCGGTGCGAATCTAGGTGATGACGTGCTCTATAGCGGGACCGTGGCGGCCGCGATGGAGGGGCGATTTCTTGGCCTGCCGGCTATTGCGATATCTTTGGCCGGCTCATCGCCTACGCACTACGATACCGCTACGCGAGTGGTGCGCATGCTCTTCGAGCGCCTGAGGATGGATCCGCTACCCGCCGATACAATACTCAACGTCAACGTTCCCGATCGCCCATGGCCGGAACTGAATGGCTTCGAGGCGACTCGGCTAGGGCAGCGCCATCAAGCCGAGACGGTCGTGCGCGCCGAGGATCCCCGCGGCCGTACGATCTACTGGATCGGTCCGCCCGGGATGGAGCAGGATGCGGGCGCCGGAACCGACTTTCATGCGATCAACCGGGGTTTTGTCTCGATCACACCCATCCAGGTGGACCTGACGCGGTATCAAGCGTTGGACCAGGTCGCAGGGTGGATCGAAGGGCTGCGTTAATGGATGCGCGGCGCGTGACTGGAATCGGTATGACCTCGCAACGAACTCGTGAGCGGTTAGTAGCGCGCCTGCGCGAGGCCGGCATAACGGATATACGGGTGCTCAATGCGATTCGCGACGTACCCCGGCATCTGTTCGTGGAGGAGGCATTGGCGAGCCGTGCCTATGACGATACGGCCCTGCCCATCGGTTATGGCCAGACCATCTCGCAACCGTTCGTGGTCGCGCGCATGACGCAGGTGCTGCTGGAAGGGCAGGAGCCGCGCAAGGTGCTGGAGGTTGGGACGGGCTCCGCTTATCAGGCTGCCGTGCTTGCGAATTTGACTGCGCGGGTGTTTAGCATCGAGCGATTACGCGCTCTGCATAGTCGTGCTCGACGCTTGATGCGCGAGCTTCGGCTCGATAACGTCCGTCTGCGCCTCGGCGATGGTTACGAAGGTTGGCCCGGCGAGGCACCTTTTGATGGCATCATGCTCACGGCGGCACCGCTTGCGATTCCTGAGCTCCTGACCGAGCAGCTTACCTTGGGCGGTCGCTTAGTGGCACCCATAGGCAGGGACGGAAATCAGAAGCTGATGGTTTGCGAGCGCACGGATCAGGGACTCATCTGCCGTAATGTCAGCCGCGTGAGCTTCGTGCCGATGAAGCGAGGCCTCGAATGAGGCGACTTTTCAGCCGACTCCATGACGCGGCGCGGACTCGGCACTGAACGTTCCCAGTGCCGGGTGCTTGAGATCACGCAACGAGGCTATTGCACACGACCTGGCGCACGGCAACTGATTTTTGCGGACACCGATTTATTCGATCTATCCTAACTGAGAACGTAGCGGCAATGCGCCTGACTTCCGAGCAGGTTCGCGTCATTCGTGCGAAGGTGCATGCCGCCTTCGGAGCGAGCACGCGGGTTTACCTCTTCGGCTCGCGGCTCGACGATGCGGCCCGTGGGGGCGATGTGGATCTCTATGTTGAGGTGTTTCACCTTGTGCAGAACCGCGCCGCGGCCGCGAGTCGGCTGACGGCTGAACTGCAGCTTGCGCTCGGTGACCAACGCATCGATGTTCTCGTGAGCGACCCGAATACGCCCCGACAGCCGATACACGAGGCGGCCAGAGCGAAGGGCATCGAGCTATGAGCGATACGCTAGATCTCGATCGGCTGCTATTCCTCATGGACACCGCTGAGCGGCAAGGGCGTCATCTGCTCACGACCACGACGCGGTTGTTTAGCCAGCCCATCGACGCCGACTGGGTCGAGGCCCTAGGCGAGAAACCCGACCTTGCCGAGAGGCTCGATGCCTTTGGCGCGCGGTTTGCGCGGATGCAGGACACTATCGGCGACCGACTGATCCCCGAGCTCAGACGCCACCTGCTCGAGACCCCCGGGCCGGCCTTGGACAACCTGAACCGAATGGAAAAGCTGGGATTGCTATCGTCTGTTGTTGACTGGGTCGAGGCGAGGAATCTGCGCAATCGCTTGATTCATGAATACATGCGTAACCCTGAGGAATTCTCCTCCGCCCTGCAGCGCGCCCATGCGCTAGTGCCCCTGCTGATTGAGACATATAACGCCCTCAATGCATATGCCAAGGCCCGCTTCGATAACCAAGCAAGCCGCTGGCCGGCTGGCCTGGGTGCAGGCACATAAGCGCTACAGATTGTTACAACAGAGCGCGTTGCTGACAAGGGTACAACTAACACTGGTGATCGGCCAATATGCGCAGGCTGGCCTACTGGGCAGACGGCGCGGGCGAAGGCTGACGGACACGATCAAGGCCTGGCACGAGTAATTGGTTGACGGCAGGCTACCGCTGCCGCACCCAAGCCCGCGCAACCAAATATGGCTTAGGCGCAATCCGTGGTTCGAGGCCGAACTCCTGCCTGAGTTGCGTGCGCGTGCCGCCGCTGTCCTGACTCCCGATTTAGCCGACACGCTGGCAGGGTGACAGGGTGACGGGGCTTGCCGTAAGCGTTGCGTACGCACTATTACCAATGTCGCAATCTCCTGCGATGCCGCACAATGGTGGCGTGCAGGAGCCCACCATTGCGGGCGACCTGCCGCGATCCTGTCAACAATGTGAAGCGCCATGGCCGCAACGCCTAAGGAGGGCAAGTCAATGTCCGTTAGCAAACTCAGTGTCGAGGAACGGCACAAAATGATTGCCGAGGCGGCCTATTTCCGCGCCCAGGGGCGCGGCTTCGACGGCCGCGACGCAGTGGCGGATTGGATCGAGGCCGAGTCCGAGATCAATGCTCGGCTGCGCCAGATCGAGCACAACGCGCTGCTCGATCGCCTCCGCGAACGGCTTGCTGCTGCTGCTGAGAACCTGCGGACGTTGCGCGGGAAAGTCTCACGCAAGAAGGCCGAGGCCCGTGCCGAATGGCAGAAAGACCTGGAAAAGCTTGCGCAGTCGCGCGCGGTACTCGAGCACAAGCTGGACGAGCTCGGCGCGCGCGGCCAACAGGCAAGCCGCAAGCTCAGGGAGCAGGCCGAGGAAATCGCCGCGGAGCTGTCCAGGAAAATCTCGGAGCTGGGCGATCGATTGAGTGCTCGCCGTCGCAGTCCGGCTAAAGACTAGTACCGGCACCGTCGGGATCGTTGTAGTCGAAACTCTTGGCGGCGCCCGCGCGCATTCACTGATGGCCCTCAACGAGCTGAGGTAAACATGTCACTCGCATCGCTACTCGCAACCGGCTCCAAAGTCTGGCTGGACGGCGTCGCCCCGGACGCGATTACGAAGAACCAGGCACTTGGGATTACCGGCGCAACATCAAACCCGGCCATCATCGCGAAGATCATCGAGCACGGGGAGTTCGACCGGCGTGCGGCCGAGCTGCTGCGCCGCGGACTGTCGGACGAGGACGTCGCGTGGCAGTTGAACGACGAGCTGGTCAAGTCCGCTCAGGACGTGTTCCGGCCCGTATGGGAGGAAACCGGCGGCAATGACGGGTATGTGAGTTTTGAGCTCGACCCGTTAATCGAGGATGAGGCCGC
>JAKDMK010000480.1 GCA_030452365.1 Nitrococcus sp. | reverse complement strand
CGGACGCCGCGCTGAAATACTCCAAACGCATCACCGATCGGCTGACCGTGTCTCTGGGGCGCGGGTACACACACCTCAATCCGGCGCAGGGCTCTACACGCAATGGCTTCGACAACATGAGCGTTGGAGTCAATCTAATGGGCCCCATCAGCGCCGAGCGCGAATCAGTCGTTGCGATTGGCCTTGATGCAACGATCGGCGGCACCGGCAGCCAAGCGCTGGGTCGATCGTTCTCGGTATTCTCGCCGGCTTTTTTTCTCGGCCAAGGTTTCGGCAATTTGCCGGAGGAGGTGAAATACCTGCGCCCGCTCGCATTCACCACGGCCATCGCCTACAATTTTCCCACCCGCGGCAGCGAGCCGGAAACACTCTCCAGCGGTTTCACGTTGCAATACAACCTAGCGTATCTGTCGTCCTTCGTGGCGGACGGCAGCCTGCCGGCATGGCTAAGCCATGCGGTGCCACTGATCGAGGCACCCTTGCAGTTTTGTCTGGACGGGGGTTGTGGCGACTTGACCGGCACCATTAATCCCGGTGTGATTTGGTTCAATCGCCTCGGGCAAATAAGCGTCGAGGCCGCGATTCCGGTAAACAGCCGCAGCGGCGACAGCGTGGGAATGCTTCTCCAGCTGCATCTCTATATGGACGCCTTGTTCCCCAACTCACTGGGCAAGCCCATTTTCGAGTGATGGCCCAAGCTTCCGGTCCCGCCCGCGCCAAACGCACGGCACGCAGCGTAAGCCGCGCCGATATCGTCGAGCGGAATTTTCTCACGTTGTTGAATACCTGGAAGGAGCCGGTGGCGCGCGGCGCGGAGCTGACGGCGCCGGTTTGCAATGGCTCCACACTGAGCGGTGCAGCATTCCTTGAATTGTTCGAATCGCAGATGCTCTCGCGCCATCTCGACTTCGAAGCACGCGCCATGCGCGCCCGCAACGAGGGTTTCTATACCATCGGCAGCGCCGGGCATGAAGGCAATGCCGTGCTTGGGCGCAGCACGCGGCATACCGATCCCGCGTTCCTGCATTACCGCTCCGGCGGCTTCATGCTGGAGCGCGCGCGCAAGCTTCCCGATATCGATGCGGTGTACGACACGGCGTTGTCGTTGGCCGCAAGCGCCGCGGATCCGATCTCAGGCGGTCGGCACAAGGTCTGGGGCTCCAAGCCTCTATGGGTACTGCCGCAGACCTCGACCATCGGTTCGCACCTGCCCAAGGCGGTGGGCATGGCGATTGCCATCGCGCTTGCACGGCGCAGCGCAACCGCGCTGCCGATCCCGCCCGATGCCATCATCGTTTGCAGCTTTGGCGATGCCTCCGTGGATCATGCCGCCGCGCAGGCCGGCTTCAACGCGGCCTCCTGGACAACCCACCAAAACCTGCCTTGCCCGGTCCTGCTTGTCTGCGAGGACAATGGCTTTGGTATTTCGCTACGCACTCCAGCGGGCTGGGTTGAGACAAGCCTGCGCAGCCGCCCGGGCATCCGGTATTACGGCGCTGACGGCCTCGATCTCGCCGCGGCGCATACCGTCACGGAGACGGCCGTGGAGTATGTGCGCCGCAGCCGCAAACCGGCCTTCCTGCACTTTCATATGCAGCGCTTGCTCGGCCATGCGGGCACGGATCTGGAAACCGCCTACCGCAGCCTGGCAGAGATCGCGGCCAGCGAGACACAGGACCCGTTGCTCTATAGCGCGCGCATGGCGCTGCGCAGTGGCCTCCTGAGCGTGGCGCAGATTCTGGCACGCTACGAGGCCGCGCGCCGGCGGGTGCGGGAGGCGGCATCCCGGGCGGCGCGGACGCGCACGCTCGATTGCTCGACACAGATCATGCGAGCGCTTGCGCCGTATGCCGCCGAGGCAGTTAACACCGAGGCCAAGCGGGCCGACTACGAGACCGAGCGGCTGCGGGTCTTCGGCGGCTCGAGCGGATTGCCGGAGCAGCAGCCGCCGCGCCACCTCGCTATTCAACTCAATCGCGCCCTGCACGATCTGCTGGCGAAATACCCGCAGGCTATCGTCTTTGGCGAGGACGTCGCGCAAAAGGGCGGGGTTTACACCATCACCTCGGGGCTCCAGGACACATTCAAGGGCCACCGTGTGTTCAATACCTTGATCGATGAGACCACCGTGCTCGGGCTGGCTCAGGGAGCGGCTTATCTGGGGCTGCTGCCGATCCCGGAGATCCAATATCTTGCCTATATTCACAATGCCTGCGATCAGATCCGTGGTGAGGCCGCCTCGCTTCAATTCTTCTCCGACGGGCAGTACGCTAATCCTCTGCTGATTCGCATCGCCGCGCTCGCCTATCAAAAAGGCTTCGGCGGGCACTTCCACAACGACAACTCCATCGCCGCGCTGCGTGATATCCCAGGCCTGATCATCGCCTGCCCCGCACGCGGCGATGACGCGGTGCGGATGCTGCGCACCTGCGCGGCGCTGAACCGGGTGAACGGCCGCGTGGTGGCGTTCCTCGAGCCCATCGCGCTCTATATGACGAAGGATCTGTATCAGCCCG
>JAKDMK010000013.1 GCA_030452365.1 Nitrococcus sp. | reverse complement strand
TCGTCATCCTGCGCGCAGCGAAGCGCAGTCGCAGGATCCAGCGACCAGATTCTGCGGCTCTGCCTTACGGCTTCGCGCAGAATGACGGTACGGAAAAGGCACCCAGCGCGGAAGGGGTGAGTAGTAACATCCCAACAACGGTGGATAGCCAACAGGAGGTAAAAGCCATGAGTGTACTCGTAGGGAAGCAAGCGCCTGAGTTCGTCGCAGCCGCCGTCATGCCGGACGGTAGCATCAATGAAGCCTTTCGCCTTTCCGACCTGCGCGGCAAGCCGGTCGTTTTATTCTTCTGGCCATTGGATTTTACCTTCGTCTGCCCATCCGAAATCATCGCCCATGACAATCGGATGGCGCAGTTCCATGAGCGCGGGGTAAAGGTCCTAGGGGTTTCCATCGACTCGGAATACACGCATTTCGCCTGGCGCAATACGCCGGTGAACAAGGGAGGCATCGGTCCGGTGCAGTTCCCCTTGGTTTCCGATAAGCGACACGAGATTGTTCGGGCCTACGGTATTGAGCACCCAGAGGCAGGGGTCGCTTTGCGTGCATCCTTCCTCATCGACCAGGAGGGAATCGTGCAGCATCAAGTTATCAATAATCTGCCGCTTGGCCGCTCGGTGGACGAGATGCTGCGCGTGATCGATGCGTTGCAGTTCACCGAGGAACATGGCGAGGTTTGCCCGGCCGGATGGCAGAAGGGGCAAAGTGGTATGAAAGCGGATGCCGAGGGTGTGGCGAGTTATCTCGCCGAGCATGCCGGGCAGCTTTAGGGCCTGAGCTCGCCGATGCGGTTGCAAGTTGGGCCAGCTGCGGCCACGCCGCAGCCGGAAAACTGCCACCCTTCCGGTTTCAGCGCAGATACCAGGAGCGTTTTGCATGAGTGAGGTAAAGCACGCCAAGCTATTGATACTCGGCTCCGGTCCAGCCGGCTACACCGCGGCCGTGTATGCGGCACGAGCCAATCTTCAGCCCGTGCTGGTAACCGGCGTGGAGATGGGCGGCCAGTTGACCACCACCACGGATGTGGATAACTGGCCGGGGGATGTCGAAGGCCTGCAGGGTCCCGATTTGATGGAACGCATGCGCCGCCATGCCGAGCGCTTCGGCACTGAGGTCATTTTCGATCATATCAATGCGGTCGACTTGCAGCGGCGGCCGCTGCGCTTGTGGGGTGACAGCAACGAGTACGCTTGTGACGCGCTCATCATCGCGACCGGTGCCTCGGCGATGTATCTCGGCCTGGACTCTGAGCAGCGGTTTATGGGCAAAGGCGTTTCCGCCTGCGCCACCTGTGACGGATTCTTCTATAAAGGTCAGAACGTGGCAGTGATCGGCGGCGGGAATACCGCGCTCGAAGAGGCGTTGTACCTCTCGAACATCGCGCGCCACGTCACCCTAGTGCATCGCCGCGATCGTTTCCGCGGCGAGAAGATCCTGCACGATCACGTGTTCCGCAAGGCCGAGGAGGGCAAGATCACCATCCGCTGGGACAACGTGCTCGATGAGGTGCTGGGCGATACTACCGGCGTGACCGGTATGCGCATTTCGGGCACCAAGACCGGCGCCAGCGAGGATATCGCGCTCACCGGCGTGTTCATCGCCATCGGCCACAAACCGAATACCAGCATCTTCGAGGGTCAGCTCGACATGGAGGGCGGCTACATCAAGGTCAAGAGCGGGCTCAATGGCAATGCCACGGCCACCAGCGTGCCTGGAGTGTTCGCTGCCGGCGACGTCATGGACCATGTCTATCGCCAGGCCGTGACCTCGGCCGGAAGTGGTTGCATGGCGGCGCTGGACGCCGAGAAGTATCTGGACAGCCTGGCGCTGGATGGCGGCGACAAAAGCAAAGCCGCCGAGGACGCCGACGTCATGGCGGCCGCTTCCACGTGAGGCGACGAACTGTTCTCGGTCCTGGGTAAGCTATTGAAAACGTCCTTCCAGACCTGTTTTCGACTTTGACGGAGCCTTGAGGCAAATGCGCCCGTAATGGACGCTACGCTTATTGTCGTAAAAACCTCCGTTCGTGGTGAGGATGTCGAACCACGAACGGAGGGTGCGGATATTACGGCGAACTATTACAGCGAACGCAGGAAGTTCAGCATATCCTGTTGCTCGCCGGCGTCGAGGCGCTCGAACTGTGCGATCACTTTATTCGCCTCCGACGGCCCGTATCGCCCATTGCCTTGACTGCGCCCATTGCCGCGACTGCGATGGGCACGTATCGCCACCAGCAAGTCGGTGGTGCGACCGTCATGCAGGAAGAATATGCGCTTTCCTAGTCCCCAAAGCGGTGCGGTACGAAATTCGTCCCCGGCCGCCTCGCCTTGCGCGATGTTGTCTGCCAAGCCCGGTCCCATATTGTGAACAAGCAAATCCGAGAAGAGATTCGCCTCTTTATTTTGCAGTGCCTCCACCGTCGAGCTCGGATTGGTGGTTAACGCCGGTGTGTGGCACATCGCACAACCGGTGCGGATGAAGTGCTCCCGGCCCCGCTCGATAGACTCGGCACCGCCCGGGGTATCAGGCGAGGGTTCCGGGGGCGCCAAGAACCGCATGAAGTTGGCAAGATTCTGTATCTTTGTCATCAGATCCGGGAACGCGATGACGTCGTTGGACATTTGACTGTCGTTCGGCACCGGGGCGTACTGGCAATCAGGATCTTGTTCGCGCTCGACCGGAAGCAATTGGTTGGTAATTCCCAGCTCGACGTTAGACGCCTCGCCGGAGAAAAATAACATAGATAGGTTTTGCGCCTTCCAACCAAAGCGCGAAATGGTCTTGGCAACGTGATTGGGATGGCCGGAAATGCCAAGTGCTCGTTTCTCGGAACTGAAGCGGTTCATATTCGCGAGAATGGTTGTATCCGCAATCGATTCCATTAACCCGGTGCCGAAAACCGGCGTCGGAATCCGGAAGACTACATTGTCACGCGCCACCTGACTCTCGAAATCTTCCTGCTCAATGGTGCAATCACTCGCGCTTCCAGTGTTATCCACGCGCCCACTGATTACGAATAGTTGGTGTACGCCGCCATCGATACTGCCGTCCGGGTTTCTTATGAAGCGCGCTTCGCGCGCCGGGCCGTCGGGCGTCAAAAACGACGGTATTTGGTTGCGTGCGCCGAACGCCGTGGCGATCGCTATTTCCGGATTGGTCAATGGGTTGGTGCCGCCGATCGCGGGTTGGGAATGGCACATCTTGCAGGAATCCCCGTTGAAGCGCGGGCCCAAGCCATCGCCTAACCCTTGGGTTGCCGAGAACGCCTCTAAACCGACTTCGAAAAACTCCAACTGCACCTCGGTTAAGCCGGGCAGCGGTTCACCGGCAGCCGCAGGACCACCACGTACGCCAGGATCGTCCACGGCGAGCGCTAGGGGGGCAAGGAGTAAACCAACGGCCAACGATAAACCCGCTACGGTACGTTTCAATAATGGGAATTGTATTGGCGAAAACAGAGATGGACTGTTCCTATGTGTCCTACTTTTCACATGTATTCTCCTTACTGCTATTGTTTGGCGGAACGCCTTTCCGTTTCTTGATCCATTTGCTCCTTCGCTAAGGCTACGTAAATAAATAGAAACATCGCTGCCAGTCAGTACTTGGCAGAGAGGGCCCCCGGACGCTTCCGTAAGCTATTGTTTCGACATCTACAAGGACGACTTTGCCTGCGCCTATCGGGGCATCGCTCCAGTTTCACAGCCCCTCCTACTCGAAACTCGCGGAGGGGACATACTAACTGTGGATGAAGTGAACATTACTACTTCAGGCTAGTAAACCGCTGGAGCCTAATACTTCGAGTGGCTATTCTATGTAATCCTAAAGGAGTATACAACTAAAGGACAATGCAGGCTGCTCGATAAGCCTGGCTTGGGAATCTCCTTATGTGATCCAGGGGGTGTAAACCCCGCCCCGGCAAGGCAGGCCAGCCACCGGGTACCGTGTTGCGTGGTGTGGGAGGGATCTCCCGATTACGGTGATTACGGTGACGCCGTGGGCAATACAGCGCTGTGCAAGCAGGTCGCGATACAGGGCGTAGTCGTCTTCTTTGAAGAAATACCTTTTGCCCGATTACCCCGTTGTGTGACGTGGGGGGGGACACCAGGAACGGTGATGCGGGGCAGGCGGGCCATAAACGAACGATAGGCGGACCGATTAATTAGAGTAAATAGTAAGGTGTCACTCTAGTCCGCGGACTGTGTGAGGGCAATTCGGCTAAAACACGCCCCTTACGACCCACTCGGCGAAGGTGCCTACCACGGACATCATGAACGAACCACCCAGTGCCCAGCCGAAGTGGTCGATCGTCAGGTGATCGGTGAGCTTATCGGTGAGCACGAGCAGGATGGCATTGATGATCCAGCGAGTGATGAACGCGAGCAGCCAGGCGATGCCGAGGGTCATGACCGTAAAAACGGCAAAGATCAGCCAGCCGAGGAGAAAATTGAGGATACCAAAAATGGCGGCGACGAGAATCGCGCTGCCGAAGTTCTTGACGCGGAAGCCCGGCAGCACCGCGTCGGTAACCCACACTGCAAAAGACAGTACCAGCCAAGACAGGAGCAGTTCCACGACATGCACCTCCGAACAGCATACTCACTCAATGAGACGTTGATTCTAACGGCCCGGGCGTTTATCGGCCACCTGCCGCTGCGCCAATTACGGTGCAACTGTGGTGACACCTTACCATTAACACCAATTGCTATTGGTCGACTATTCTTCCTCCTTCCTGCTCGGCCGTCCCCGTGGTGCTGGCCTGATGCGTCGTTGCAAGTGCTTTTCCAACGCACGCAGTTGTGCATCCTCCATCAAGGGCCGGCCAATGCTTTGGCCGGTGATCAGGGCCTGTTCCAATACTGGGTCAACCTCATCTGATAAGAATTGCGCGACATTTTCAATGCGCGTCAACAATGGATGGACAGTGACCAGAACGTCGTCACGCCCCGCCAAGTGGGCCGGGGTGCTCGACCAAGGCCAATCCGCCGCGTCCCCGACCAATTTGGCCTTGACCGGGTTCAGGGCCATGTAGCGAAAGGCGGCCAGAAGGTGCGCTTCGTCCATTGCCACCGAGCCAAACCGGCCTTGGAACAAGTGGCCGGTGACTCGAAGCCGCGCGTTGATGTAGCCGCTGTAGCGGCGGTGGGTTTCGCCAATGGCGCGAGACAAACCCTTGTCATCGCTCGGCACGAGAATTAGGAGGATGTGGTTGGGCATCAGGCAATAGGACCAGCAGGAAACCCCGTTGGCGACACAGTGTTGCGCGAGAAGATCGCGATACACGGCATAGTCGTCTTCCTGTAGGAAGACCTTCTGCCGACGATTGCCCCGTTGCGTGACGTGGTGGGGGATGCCAGGAACGGTGATGCGGGGTAGACGCGACATCAGGGGATAATAGCCGGGCTGGTTAATTCGTGTGAATAATAACGCGTCACCGTAATTAGTGATGCGGCGCGATTATCCCCACCTTGCCGGCTCGGCTCGATACCATAGCCATGGTTGAGCGCGGGCGAGAGACGCGGTAAGGTTTGACCCGGCCATTGATGGTAACCGGTAGGGATTTATTGCGCGTGCTCGGGGGGTGATTGGTCAATGAGGTATTACAGAATGGGCCGTACGATAGAAGATTGCCTGGATGTAAAGCACTTGCCACCCGCAGCTAGCCAAGAGGACGTCCAAGGCGGGCCGGGCTACCAGGAGTTGTGGCCACGCGGTGTGCGCCGCCCCATCGTAGGCTTCGCGGCGTGGCGCTGCACGGGCAAGACTACGCTGCTCCGGCGGATCATTCCGCGCCTGCGCGAGCATGGAGTGCGCATGGCCGCCATCAAGCATGCCCATCATGGTTTCGAAATCGATATTCCCGGCAAGGACAGCTATGAGATTCGCCATGCCGGTGTCAGCCAGGTGTTGGTAACTTCCGCGCGCCGGCGGGCTCTGATCATGGAGCGCCCAATCGAGTATGATCCGTGCTTGGAAGAAGAAATCGCATTGCTGGACCAGGATAGCATCGATCTCATCCTGGTCGAGGGCTTTCGCCACGAACGGCTGCCAAAAATCGAGCTGCGTCGTCAGCGCGAAGAGCCGGGAGCGCCGTTGGCTCCAGACGATCCCTGCATCGTAGCCATTGCCACGGATCTCGCGGATATCCCGGACCGAGGGCTGCCCGTGTTCGATCTGAACGATATCGAGCCGATCGTGCAGTTCATTCTCAGCAAGATCATGGGGCGCCCTTGCGCATGACAAATCCGTCGGGCGACCCGGGCGACTGTGCCCGGTGCCGATTGTCAGCGCGCGAACCGAACCCCGGCTGATTCCCCCTGCCTCACCCGCCGCTACCCGTGTTGCCGTGAGGCGGCTCGGGCCACGTGATCGGTCGCGATTTCTCGCAACATCTGCGGGGGCGCGCCTGACGCAGCGAGGAGCAGTATGAGCAACGCAGATTATGAAATCCTGCGCCGAGTGGCAGAGGCTGTACGCGAGCGCTGTATCGACGAGGCACGCCAAGCTTTCGAGCAAGGGGGAATGAGCGGTCTGTGCGGCGAGGGCCGATGGGACTTGGCAATGGATCGACTGCGCAGTCTCGATCTGGAGTCGATCGTCCGCGCCGCGTTGATTGAGAAGCCGCCGGGCGCTTATTAGAGTTTGCTCTCGCCGCGTGGAGCGGATCCTCTCCCTTAATGTTCCCGAGTGGCATGGAAGCGGATTTCCGGCCAACGCTCAGCGGTGAGATCAAGGTTGACCCATGATGGGGCGAGATAGGCGAGATCCCCGGAGACATCGAGCGCCAAATGGGCTCGGTTGCGCTCCTTGAACATCTCCAGGCGTTTCTGATCATCACAGCTCACCCAGCGCGCCGTGGCGACCTTGGTGGATTCAAACCGGCAGTCGACTCCATATTCATGCTTGAGCCGAAAAGCCACCACGTCGAACTGCAACACTCCGAGGGCGCCTACGACGAGTTCATTGCCTGCAAGTGGCCGGAAGAGCTGGGAAGCGCCTTCCTCGCATAGCTGAGCGAGTCCCTTCTGCAAGGCTTTCATGCGCATCGGATTCTGTAGCAACGCCAAGCGAAACAGCTCGGGGGCGAAATTGGGAATCCCGGTGAACTTCAGCTCCTCACCTTCGGTGAGCGTATCGCCGACCTGGATGGTGCCGTGGTTGAACAGTCCCAGAATATCACCCGGGTACGCCTCCTGCGCATGCTCCCGCTCGGAGGCCATGAAGGTGATGGCGTTAGCGATCCGCAGCTCCTTGTCGATTCGCAGGTGGCGCAGCTTCATGCCCTTGCGGTAAACGCCCGAGCAAATCCGCAGGAAGGCAATCCGGTCCCGATGATTTGGGTCCATGTTGGCCTGGATTTTGAAAACAAACCCAGACAGAGTTGATTCCTCACTGTTAACCAGGCGAGTGGTCGTCTCCCGCGGCTGCGGTGGCGGCGCGTGCTCGATAAAGCTCTCCAGCAGCTCGCGAATGCCAAGGCTGTTGATCGCGGATCCGAAGAAGACCGGTGTCAGCTCTGCGCGCCGATAGGAATCAATATCGAAGTCATGACTCGCCTCGCGCAACAGCTCCACCTCTTCTCGCAGCTGCTTGGCTTGAGGCCCTAGGCGCCTATCAAGCTGCGGATTGCTCAGTCCCTTGATGACCTCATCTTCCTTGCTCGGGCCATTCTGCCCGCCGCTCGAGAGCCGGACGTGATCGAGCAGCAGATGGTAGACGCCCCGGAAAGACTTGCCCATGCCGATTGGCCAGGTGATTGGCGCGCAGCGGATCTTTAGCACCTCTTCCACCTCATCCATGAGTGACATCGGGTCGCGTCCTTCACGGTCGAGCTTGTTCATGAACGTCATGATCGGGGTGGCGCGCAGTCGACAGACCTCCATCAACTTGATGGTGCGCTCCTCTACCCCTTTGGCGCTATCGATGACCATGAGCGAAGAGTCGACCGCTGTTAAAGTGCGGTAAGTATCCTCCGAGAAATCCTCGTGGCCCGGGGTATCCAAGAGATTGATGACGCGCCCTTTGTATGAAAACTGCATCACCGAGGAGGTCACCGAGATGCCGCGCTGCTTCTCGAGCTCTAGCCAGTCAGAGGTGGCATGGCGGGCTGCCTTACGGCCCTTGACCGTCCCAGCGAGCTGAATCGCACCCCCGAAGAGCAGAAGCTTCTCGGTTACGGTGGTCTTACCGGCATCGGGATGTGAGATAATCGCGAACGTGCGCCGCCGCGCTATTTCGGTGCTAAGGTCACTCATGTCGTCGTTGCAGGCGTACTAGCCTATTCGGTAGGACTGGGGGGTGGAGGCTGCGATTATACAAGAACCCGGTATGGGACAAAGATTTTCCCGTAGCGCGACTCGCGCGCGCCCTAAAGCCAACGATTACAGGTTACTGACATGGGCGAACAGGACCGGCGCCCGTTCTGGGAGCGCAAGCGGCTCACACAGATGAGCCACGACGAATGGGAAGCGCTCTGCGACGGGTGCGGCAAATGCTGTCTACACAAGCTTGAAGACGAAAGCAGCGGCCGGATTCTCTACACCAAAGTAGCTTGCCGGTTGCTCGATGCGCATGCTTGCCGATGCAGGCATTACCTGGACCGCCAGCAGCATGTGGCGGACTGCCTGGCGCTGACGCCGCGACGCGTGCGCTTGTTCCGGTGGCTGCCGAGCAGCTGCGCTTACCGGCGGTTGGCCGAGGGGCGCGGGCTCGCTTCGTGGCATCCGCTGGTCTCCGGTGATCCTGAAACCGTACATCGTGCGGGAATGTCAGCCCGCGGCGCTGTGCCGGAATCGGCGGTTGACTTGGCCGCGCTGGAGGATTACATGGCACTGGGTCCGGAGTCGGATACCGACTGCGCGGGCGATTGAACCAGCGGGATTTGATTCGCTGTACAGCAAGCATTAACTGGAGTCCAGGGCCCCTCGCTCGGGTGCGCTACAGCTCCACAACAAACAACCGCTACGAGAGGGGGCGCAGGGGCGCCAGCGCTCACATGACAGGCAAACCAAGCTACTCCTACCAAGATTTGCTGGATTGCGGCTACGGCAGACTGTTCGGGCCCGGTAATCCGCAACTCCCCATTCCCAATATGCTCATGTTTGATCGAATCACCACGATCAACTCGGCAAACGGGCAGTTTGCGAAGGGCTACGCCGAAGCGCAGCTCGATGTTCACCCGGGACTGTGGTTTTTCGAATGTCATTTTCCCGGTGACCCGGTGATGCCCGGCTGTCTAGGGCTTGACGCCCTGTGGCAGCTACTGGGGTTCTATCTAGGCTGGGTCGGTGGGACCGGTAGAGGACGCGCCCTCGGCTGTGGTGAGGTCAAGTTCATGGGGCAGATCCTGCCGCACAACCAGCTCGTGAGCTACTGTCTCGACATCAAGCGCGTCATCGCCCGCAGGCGGCTTACCATCGGGCTTGCTGACGGGCGCGTTATTGCCGATGATCAGACTATCTACCGAGCGACAGAGCTCAAAGTGGGGCTCTTCGACGACCCCACCGACGCGATGTAGCTAGGGCCTGTTGACATTCATCCACGGCGTCGTGGGTGAATGTCAACGGGCTTGATCTCAACAACCTGCGCTAGAGCAGAGCGAGGATAATCACAGTGCGGCGAGTGGTAATTACCGGTATCGGTATCGTCTCCTGCCTTGGCAATGACAAGGAGACCGTGACCGAGGCGCTGCGTAACGGTCGCTCCGGGATTCGGTACCGGGAGGAATACGCTGAGCTGGGCTTGCGCAGCCGCGTGGCAGGTGTCGTCGAGTTGGATACGAGCGCCCTCATCCCGCGTAAGGCGCAGCGCTTCATGGCCGGTGCCGCGGCGTATGCTTACGTCGCCATGGATCGCGCCATCGCCGATGCGGCTTTGAGTGACTCCCAGGTCTCCCATCCACGCACGGGCCTGATTGCCGGCTCCGGCAGCGGATCGACCTCGAGCCTAGTCGAGGCGGCCGATACGCTGCGCTCCCGTGGCGTTCGCAAGATCGGCGCCTTCGGCGTGCCCAAGGTAATGAGTAGTACCGCATCCGCCGCACTCGCCACGCCGTTTCGCATTCTCGGGCTGAACTACTCGATCACCTCCGCCTGTGCCACCAGCGCTCACTGCATCGGCAATGCGATGGAACAGATCCAGCTCGGGCGTCAGGACGTCATGTTCGCCGGTGGTGCCGAGGAGGAGCATTGGTCCATGACCATGCTCTTCGATGCCATGGGGGCATTGTCGATGAAGTATAACGACACCCCGGAAAAGGCCTCACGCCCATATGACGCGGCAAGGGATGGTTTTGTCATCGCCGGCGGCGCAGGGATCTTAGTGCTCGAGGAGCTGGAGCATGCCATCACTCGTGGAGCACGCATCTATGCGGAACTGGCGGGTTACGGTGCAAGCTCGGATGGCCACGACATGGTGGCGCCCTCCGGTGAGGGGGCGGTGCGCTGCATGCGTGAGGCGATAGCGAGCATCGAGTGCGCGGTAGATTACATCAACGCGCATGGGACGAGCACCCCTACCGGCGATATCATCGAGCTCAAGGCCATCGCCGAGGTCTTCGGTGAGCGCATGCCCGCGGTGAGCTCGACCAAATCCTTAACAGGGCACTCGCTGGGCGCGGCTGGAGCGCAGGAGGCGATCTATTCCCTGCTGATGCTCGAGCAAGACTTCATCGCCGCATCGGCTAATATCGAGGAGCTCGATGCCGAGGCACGGGGGATGCCAATCGTGCGTGAACGCCAGGATGGCGCGGGTCTCAATGCCGTGATGTCCAACAGCTTCGGTTTTGGCGGCACCAATGCCAGTTTGGTTTTCCGGCGCTTGAGGCAATAGCGTCTGCCGCTCAACGCAATATCCATGGGCGTTTCGTTTCGTCGGAGCCTTGCTCCGCCTGCTCTGTCTGCTGCTTGATGCGCTCGAGCGAGGCAACCCAAGGGTCGTCAGAAAAAAGCTTATACTTGATTCGGCGCAAAGACGGCCCCTCCGGCCTCGCTTGGCAACGCTCGCAGTCAGGATCCGGTCCCAGCCCCTCGACTGCGGCCGCTACGACGGAGTTCAGGGTCGCCCAGGTCGTACACACGCCACAGATCGTTCGATCCCCGCAATTATCTGCGTCTCCTGCATGGCTCCAGATCGTAGCCGTCGCGCCAGCCCAGAGCTCGCCGGTCGGAGCTATAGGGCCAAGTGAGACCGCGCATATCTCACATAGACCTTGCGCCGGCATGGCGACCTCAAACGGCACCTCCATCAAATGCTCACCGTCCACCGTGACGGCTTCGATCACCCAGCCCAGCCAGTCCTTGGGCTCCCCCTCTGCGCTCATGATCTCCCGTGCCGTCTCGATCGCTATGCGCCGCACGGTGGTCATATCGGAGAAGGGTACGACCCTCCCGCTCTCGTCCGAGCGCTGCCGTTGCGGTGATTGGTTGATGAGCGCCTTGGCATGCCAGAACACCTTGATGCCGGGTGCCCCTGCGATGCACACATCGCAGGTCTGATCACGCTCGTGCTCGATCTCCTCCACCTCCTCCTCCTCGGCGCAGAGGCTGCATTGCAGCCGATAGCAGCAATCGCCACCAAGGTCATGCACCCAGGCTCGCGCACAGCTATCGTACTCGTCGGGCTCGATCTCATTACCACAGCTGCCGCATCTCATGGTCATTGTGTGATCGATCATTGCAATCTCCAGGCCGAGGGAACCACTGCCGGGAATCGCCAGCCGTGCGTGTGTTCGCCGGGCAATGTCAAGCGCTCAAGAACGTTGCGTCTGCCATTTTTCGTAATCGTCCCGCAGCGATTGCCACAAATTGCCGGCAAAGCGGGCAACCGCCAACGAGCCGCCCGCGCGTTGTGGTGCCGCAAGAACATAGCGCTTGCTAAATCCGTCGATGCTAGTGTCCTCCTGCCCCATTGCCTGGCCAATCGTCGATAGCACGCTGAGATCGCACACCTGATCCAGCTTGTACTCCCCGGACCATCCGGCCGGTTTGAGCTGCTCTACAACCGTCGCCATCTCCCGCTCGATAGCCGCTACCCGCTCAGCGTCGAGCACGAGCAACGGGCGATCGCGGATGACGCAGATCAGGCCGTAGGCAATATCGCCGAACCGGGGCTTGTCGGCCAAGGCCTCGGTGGATAATCCTTTGGCCTGCAGCGCAGCGATATCCAAATCCCGGCCCGGATTGGCGTAGCTATGAAAACTACGCCCGGTGGGATGATCGTCGTGCATTTCAACGCAGCCGATCTCAATGACCCGGCTCGTGGCCGGATCATCTCCCACAACGACCGCCTCTAGCGACAAATAGGTGTTCATCTCGTCATGATCGTGGCTCATGTTGTCTCCTCCAACGCGAATTTCTCTCCGGGCTGATCGCATAACCCTTAATTGTTCGATACTGGCCTGTCAGCCACGTATCGGCTCGGCAGGGTATCATCACCCAGCGACATGGTAGATTTGAATAGCCTGTAGAAGGTTCAAGCGGATCCAGAGGCCAGAACTAAACTTCTGAGATGCTCAATTCGCCCCGTGCACCCTTTCACATTCGACGGCGGCTCTGCAACCGCCTGCCGTAGAGTCACTAACCGAACTTTGCCCGCAGTCCCACTGTATAGGCTCGTACGCACCGCTTAGCTGGGGTCGAGTCCGAACAGGACAATCAACAGGCCCTAGTCACTGCCAGAGCGAACGCGAGAGAATGCCAGGCCGGCGCCGGACCCGAAGTCGCAAATTCAGACTAAGCCATTGAGCGACCAACGCCAGGTTAAGGCGTGGCCGCGCGGTTACTCACAATCAGCGCTGTTACTCGGTGGTTTACGTCACGAGGCTCAGTATACACCGGCGAGCCTATCGCCGAGCAGAAGGCGACGGTGGGGTTGGACCGTGGCGCTGCAGGTGAATAAGTAGGCATCGATGGCGGGCTCGCTGTCAGCCTTGCGCCCGCGGCAACCCGCTAAGGCGGGCAGGCGGCGGGCTGCGCATGGTGGAAACGATCGAGGGCCTGGGTCATGTGGGATCGAAGATTTTGGATCCGGGTCTCGTGCGCCGGGTGGGTTGAGAGGAACTCGATCGGCTGCGCGCCGCCTGAGCGGGCCATGTTGCGCCACAGTTCGACGCTCTGCGACGGCGGGAATCCGGCAGCCGCCATCATCTGCAAGCCCATGAGGTCCGCCTCCTGCTCGTGCGCACGGCTGAACGGCAGGGTGATACCCAGCCTGGCTCCGACGCCGATCGCCTGCAGGATCTGCGCGTTGTTGATGTCGCCGAATAGCCCGACCAACAGCAGCACGGACTTGATGCCGAGCTGTTGGGTTAGCCGTTCGTTGCCGTGGTTGGCCAATAGGTGACCGACTTCGTGGCCGATCACCGCCGCGAGCTGGGCCGGGTTGTCCGCCACGCGAAGCATGCCGCTGTGGACGCCGATATGGCCGCCCGGTAGCGCGAAGGCGTTCGGGGTCGGGTTCTGAAAGATCGCCACTTCCCAGGTTTCCGGCATCTTGGCCTCGGGATACAGGCGTGCCGCGGCCTTGGTGATCTCGCGTGCGACACAACGCACGCGCCTGTTGACCCCTGTATCGGTCACGACGCGTTGACTCTGGCGCATCTGGGCAAACGTTTGCCGGCCTATGTCGGTCATGATGTAATCCGGCACCAGGGTCAACTGGGTGCGTCCGGTGGGGGTTTGATCGCAACCAACCAGGGCCGGCAGTATTAACAGGAAAAGCATCTGCGGCTTCATTTAGTCCATCCCATGCCAAAGTGCGCTATGTTACCAGTAGATGTCCGAGGATTGATGGCATGGTTGTAGGAACGGCTTGCTTTCAAGTCGCGCTCCTCCCTCCCCGGCCGTGCCGGGGGTTTTCTATTTTGCTATAGCATGGGGGGCTAGGGATGGAGACGCTTGTGAACTTTGTCCGCGTGGAGATGTGGCTTTGGCTTGGAAGCCTGATCTTGATCGTGGTCTACCAGATCTTGACGGGGCGAATCACCACCACAAAAATGTTGTGTGACAAACGGACTCACGATTTCAGTTCGGGACGTGCCCAATTGCTTACGTTCACCTTCATTGCTGTGCTCGATTACGTGCTTCAAGTGGCACATGATCCAACGAAGTTGCCGGATGTTCCCAAAGAATTGCTCCTGCTCCTGGGTGGGAGTAACGTTCTGTACCTTGCAGGCAAAGCCTCCGCATTGTTGCCCTTGGTTCGTCGAGGCCCAGAACCCTAACGGTTAGGTGCCAAAGCGAGGAGAATTGTCAGATGCAAATTCTTGCTCTAGTGATGGGTTGGATAATCGCTATTGTAATGGGTTTCTTGGGGCTCGCGATCGTGTGGTTTATCTTTACTGGCAAGATCAACCTGGCGAAACTTATCAGTGAGCCAAATGGTGATGCGAGCCTGTCACGCTTCCAATTTCTGATCTTCACCTTTGTCATTTCCATGAGTGTGTTTTTGGTTGTTGTCGGCAATGTTCCACTGAAACTCCCGGAGATCCCCACTGGGGTTTATGCTCTCTTAGGTATCAGCGGTGGTTCTTATGCGATTTCTAAGGGAATCCAGGTGAGTCGAGATGCGAGCTCGCAAGAAACCGGTGGTGGTACGCCACCACCTAGCTCAGGGACTCCGACGTAAAGCTCGGCAAGTCCAGAGCAGTTGCTACACGCGCTCGCAAATCGGGCAGCAATTCGTCCTCGAACCACGGATTGCGTCTGAGCCACATCTGATTTCGGGGGCTGGGGTGGGGCAGCGGTAGTTTGCCGTCTTTCAGATATTCCCGCCACCCCTTTACCGTGTCGGTCAGGGTGCGCCCACGTTGCTCGCCTAGGAGGCCGTTCTGGGCATATTGGCCGATATCCAGGGTCAGGCGCACATCTGTTAGCAGCGGCAGCAATCGAGGATGCCAAGTCGGCGCACATTCCGGGCGCGGCGGCAAATCGCCGCTCTTGCCGGTGCCGGGAAAGCAGAATCCCATCGGTATGACGGCCACACGGCTCGGGTCGTAGAAAGTCTCGTCATTGACCCCCATCCAATCGCGCAGACGGTTGCCGCTGGGATCGTTGAAGGGAATGCCGGTCTCGTGGACTTTGCGCCCCGGGGCCTGGCTGACGATCAACACCCGCGAACCGCTGGCCGCCTGTATGACTGGCCGCGGGCCTAGTGGTAGATATGCCTTGCAAATCTGGCAGGCGCGAATATCGGTGAGGACGCGATCAATTTGGGTGGACATTGTGTGCGACAGTCAAGACTTGAGACTGGGCATTGAACCGGACCGACACATTTCTTGATGGCGGGTGGCCGATTGGATATCAGCATATACAAAAGATACAACCTGACGATACCAGCCGTGATAAAAGACGAAGGATCGCGGCCTGGCTCGCGCATGCAAGCACCTCGAACGGCAGCGTCACGCCCCCAGCGCCCGTATCGATTTGTTCCCGCGAGTCCCCGCACCGCCTATCGGCGGGGGCAGAGGCTCCCATCATAGCGCTGCCGCCGCACA
>JAKDMK010000108.1 GCA_030452365.1 Nitrococcus sp. | reverse complement strand
ATCAAGGACGCCAAGGCCGAGCAGAAAACCCAGCAGAGCGAGCTGACCGAAAAGCTTGAACTCAAGCGCGTCGGCGGCGACGCCTTCAAGACCGAAAACCGGCGAGTGATCGAGCAGATCGACGCCCGCCTCCAAGCGCTGGCCCCGGCCAGCAAGGCCGACGACAAAAAAATCAAGGCGCTGGACAAGGACAAGACCACGCTCGCCGCGCACATCGCCCGCACCGATGCCCTTTTCACCGACATCGGTGGCCCGCTGACCGAGGCCCAAGCCCGCGAGCTGATCCTCAAGAAAATCGACGACCTCGCCCGCAACGAGCTTGCGCGTTACCTCAACGCCGAAAAGCGCGCGCTGATCGCCAGTGTCGAGAACCTTTGGGAGAAGTATGCGGTGTCAAGCCGAAAGTTGGAGGTGGCGCGGTCGGATACCTTGCAGTCGCTTGTTGCCATGCTGGCTGGGTTGGGGTATGTCGAATGACCGCGACATGGAAAACAAAGCCACTCAGAGACCTTGCAGACATTCGTGTCAGCAACGTCGACAAGAAAACCCTTCCTTCCGAGCGTCCCGTTCATCTTTGCAATTATATGGACGTTTACGCCAACGAATATGTAACTGCAGATCACTCATTCATGGCAGCTACAGCCACTCGAAATGAAATTCAGAAGTTTGGTCTACGTCTCGGTGATGTAATGATCACCAAGGACTCCGAAAGTCCGGATGATATAGGTGTGCCGTCGGTAATCGTTGACGAAATCGACAACCTTGTATGCGGCTACCACCTTGCGTTGATGCGACCCAAGCTCAACGAAATTTGTCCGGTCTATCTGGCAAAGCAGCTCGCGGCAGCAGAAGCTAAGCGCTACTTTGGTATCAACGCAAGCGGATCGACCCGGTTTGGTATTCCGATAGGCGCAATTGAGAGCTTTGAACTACCACTTCCCGAGCTGCCCGAACAATCCAAAATCGCCGAGGTGCTGTCGACGGTGGATCGGGCGATTGCGCAGACCGAGGCGCTGATCGCCAAGCAGCAGCGCATCAAGACCGGCCTGATGCAGGACCTGCTCACCCGCGGCATCGACCAACACGGCAACCTCCGCTCCGAAGCCACCCACGCCTTCAAGGACTCCCCCCTGGGCCGCATTCCGGTGGAGTGGGGGGTTCGGTCACTTGGGGTTGCTCTCGGTGAGGCGAGGGGCTTTCTCCAGACGGGGCCATTTGGCAGTCAGCTCCATGCCCATGAATATACCCATACTGGAATTCCGGTCATCATGCCTCAGGATATTCTGCACGGACGTGTGTCGACGGCGATAATTGCCAGAATTCCGAAGAAACGAGCGAATGATTTAAGACGTCATTGCGTGGTGGAAAATGACATCATATTTTCCCGTCGTGGCGACTTGACGAGGGCGGCAGCAATCAGACCAAGAGAAACCGGATGGCTATGCGGAACCGGATGTTTCCTGCTGCGAGTTTCATCAGGCAAGATGAGCGCCAAATGGCTTGCGCATCTTTATCGGCATCACTGGATACAAAGACAAATTGAGACGAATTCGGTTGGCTCTACTATGCCGAGTTTAAACAATGGCGTGATGTCGCAATTGGTGGCTCCGTTTCCAAACGTTGACGAACAGCACGTGATTGCTGATCGAGCCGATGCTATGGGTACAGAAATTGAATCGCTCAAAAAACGGCGAAAGAAGCTACGCTCCCTCAAAACCGGCCTGATGCAAGACCTGCTCACCGGCAAGGTCCGCGTCACGCCGTTGCTGGAACAAGCCAAGGAGGCCACGGCATGAAGGCGCAGGATCTGCAGTTCACCCAGCTCCTGCAGGGGACCAAGCAGTTCATCATTCCCATCTTCCAGCGCACCTACAGTTGGGAAGTCGGCCATTGTGCGCAGCTTTGGGAGGACATCCTGCGCGTGGGCAGCCAGGCGGAGCTGGACAGCCATTTCATCGGCTCGGCGGAAAAGCCGCGGCGAGGCGGCAAGCCAAGGATGTCACCATGAGCGAACTGGTGATTTTCGAGGGCGACAAGCAGCCGGTGGAGGTACGGCTGGAAGGCGAAACGGTTTGGTTGAGCTTGCAGCAACTGGCCGACCTGTTCGAACGCGACAAGTCTGTCATCTCCCGTCATCTTAAAAACATTTTTGATAGCAAGGAGTTGGACAGAGATCGAACTGTTGCAAAAAATGCAACGGTTCAAAAGGAAGGCAAGCGCGAGGTTGTTCGTGACATCGAATTTTTCAACCTCGACGCCATCATTTCCGTGGGTTACCGCGTCAATTCGGCGCGTGCCACGCGCTTTCGTCAATGGGCCACACGCGTGCTGCGCGAGCAGCTGACGAAAGGCTACAGTCTCAATGAGCACCGCCTTTCCCAGCAGGGCATGGCCGAGCTGGAGCAGGCTATGGCGCTTTTGTCACAGACGTTGGAGCGGCAGGAGCTGGTCACCGACATCGGTCGTGAGGCGGTCGGCATCATCATGGGTTACGCCCGCACCTGGCGTTTGCTGCTTGACTACGATGAAGGCAATGTGCAGGCACCGGCGGGCCAACGTGATCCACGCGAAGGCCTGTCCGTGATTGAGGCCCGCAAAGCGCTGGACGCATTGTCTGATGAACTGAAAAGCCGACGCGAAGCCAGCGAACTGTTTGCTCGCGACCGTGGCGACAACCTGGCCGCCATCCTCGGCAATATCGAGCAGACTATGTTCGGTAAGCCGCTGTACACATCCGCCGAAGAACGCGCGGCCCATCTGCTGTATTTCCTGATCAAGAACCATCCGTTTTCCGATGGCAACAAGCGTTCGGGCGCATTTTTGCTGTTGCTGTACCTGCGCAAGCAGGGGCTTGAGCTGACACTCAACGAGCAGGGCCTGACCGCACTCACGTTGTTGATTGCCGAATCCGATCCCAAGGCCAAGGATTTGATGGTGCGCTTGACCATGAACCTGCTTTCCGGCCATTCACCTGGCCTGCATATTCAGCTGGATCAGCCATGAACAACAAGTCCACGCCTGCCCACATCAAGCTCGATGAACGTAACCACGTCGAACTGCCATTTCTGGAGCAGCTTGGCGGGCTGGGCTGGACCATCCTCGACCTCGACAAGGATCAGAAAGCTGCGGATACCGGGCGCGACAGCTTCACCGAAGTGTTGATGCCCAAGGCGTTGCGCCAACAGCTCAAGGTGATCAACCCTTGGCTGGCGGACGATCAGGTAGAGGATGCGGTCAAGCAATTGACGGCGAGCTTCTCCGGCACCGGGCTGCTGGAGAACAACAAGCACTTGCTGCACCTGCTGTTGGAAAACACCAGCGTGGCCGAGAACCGCCAGACCGGCGAGAAAAGCCCCACGGTGCGCTTCGTGGATTTTGCCAATCCGGCCAACAACGACTTCAGCGCGGTGTGCCAGTTCAAGCTGCGCATATTGGGCAGCGAGCACCACATCATCCCGGACATCGTGCTGTTTTTGAACGGCCTGCCGGTCGTGGTGGTCGAGTGCAAGTCGCCCAAGGTCAACGATGCCCTGCCCGAGGCTATCGACCAGATGATGCGCTACAGCGAGCAGCGCGGTGCCAAAGGAGAAGGCAGCGCGCCGCTGTTCTGGTACAACCAGTTCATCGTCGCCACCTGCCGCCAGCAGGCCAAGTTCGGCACCATTTCCACGCATACGGAAAAGTATTTCTACCGCTGGGCCGATCCCTACCCACGCACGGTGAACGATCTGGAACACGGCGCCAGCGGCCCCAACGACCAGCAGCGGCTGGTGGCCGGCATGCTGGACAAGCGCAACCTGCTGGACTTGATTCGCACGTATACGCTGTTTTCCGTGGATGACCGCGGCCAGGCCATCAAGATCGTCGGGCGCTATCAGCAGTTCCGCGCCGTGAAGTTGGCAGTGAAGCGCTTGCTGGAAGGCACCACGCCGCGAGCACGCAGCGGCATCGTCTGGCACACCCAGGGCTCGGGCAAGTCGCTGACCATGATGTTCATGGTGCGCGAGATGTATCGCCACGCGCGGCTGGCCGACTGGAAGGTGGTGTTCGTCACCGACCGCACGCAACTGGAAGATCAGCTCACCGAGACCAGCCAGGCCATCGGTTTCACGGTGAAGGTGGCGGACAGCATCAGGCGGCTCAAGGAATTGCTGGCATCCACCTCGTCCGACCTGGTGATGGCGATGATCCACAAGTTCCGCGACACGGAGCTGGCCGAATCCTTCCCGGAGCTCGATGCCAGCCCGAATATTCTGGTGATGACCGACGAGGCGCATCGTTCACAGTACAAGCTGCTGGCGGCCAATCTGGAACGCGCCATCCCCAATGCCGCCCGCATCGGCTACACCGGCACGCCGATCGACAAGACCGAGCGCGTGTTTGGCGAATACATCGACAAGTACACCATGCGCCAGTCGATTGAGGATGGCGTAACGCTGGAAATAGTCTACGAAGGCCGCACCCACAACGCCGAGGTGGATGACCAGCAGGCGATGGATACCGCTTTCGCCGATGTGTTCAGCGACTACCAACTGGACGAGCGGCTGGACATCCTCGGCTACGGCTCGCGCCAAGCCTATCTGGAGGCCGAATCCACCATCGAAGCCAAGGCGGCGGACATGGTGGAACACTACCTGACCCATGTGTTTCCCAACGGCTACAAGGCGCAGGTGGTGGCCAGCTCGCGCGAGGCCGCCGTGCGCTACAAGAAACACATCGACGCGGCGCTGGCTGATGCGCCGGCACGATTGGAGGCAAGCAACCCCAACGGACTGGATCTGGGTCGACTGCACGCCATGGAAACGGACGTGATCATCTCCGGCGGCCACAACGACCTGCCGCACCTCAAGGCCTACAGCGACAGCCGTCGCCACGAGACCAGCATCAAGCGCTTCAAGCTGGGCTTCGGTGCCGAGGACGAGGGTGTGGACGGCAATATGGGCATCCTCATCGTCAACAACATGCTGTTGACCGGCTTCGATGCCCCGGTGGAACAGGTAATGTATCTGGACAAGGTGGTGGTGGCGCACAACCTGTTGCAGACCATCGCGCGTGTCAATCGCGTCGGCGGCGAGGCCAAGGACAAGGGCTTCGTGGTCGATTACGTCGGCATCGGCCACCATCTCAAGAAGGCCATCGACACCTACGACGAGCGCGAGCAGAACGAGATCGTCGATGTCCTGAGTTTCCCCGAGGCGGAACTGCGTGAACTTCAGGACGCGCACGCGGCCATCCTGGCCCTGCTGAAAAAACACGGCCTGACGGACCTGACCGACCACGATGCGTTTTTCGACGTCTTTTACGACGAGGACATCCGCTTCGAGTTCATCCTGGCATTCAAGCGGCTGACCAAGACGCTCAATTTGCTGTTCCCCGCGCGCCAGGCGCTGGACTACATGAAGGAATACCAGGCCCTGACCGAGATCAACATCCTGGCCGGCAAGCATTTCCGTGATGCCCGCCTGAGCATGAAGGGCATTCCGCCCAAACTGCGGGCTATCGCCGATACGCACCTGCAATCGCAGGGCATCGAGGTCAAGGTGCAGCCCATTTCGATCCTCGATGAGGACTTCGAGAAGGACGTCGCCAAACGCAAGCGGACCAAGACCAAGGCGGCCGAAGTCGAGCATGCTATCCGCCATCATCTGGAAGTTGATCTGGATAACGACCCGGACCTCCAGGCTTCCTTTGCCGAGGCGCTGGCGGCCATCTTCGAACAGTTCCGCGACAACTGGAACAAGATTTATGAAGAACTTGAAAAACTGCGCCGGCGGATCATCGATGCCGGCAAGGAGCCGACCTACGGCCTGCACCGCAAGAAGCAGATGCCGTTCTTCCGGATGTTTCAGTTGGAGTTGAGTGGTCTCATGGAACAGCATCCCGATTACAACGGGAAACCCGACGAGCGCATTGCCGTGCTGGTCGACCTGACCCAGCAGGTTTACAACCTGGTGGAACGGGAATTGACGCTGGCGGGGTTCCGGGAAAGCATCCCGGCCCGCAACAAGCTGCGAGCCGAGATCCAGAAGGTCTTGTTGGCTCCGGAGCGTGCTGGGATTCCGGGACTTGTCGAAAACCGGGATCGCATCATCAGCCGAGTGATGGAGCTGGCCGAGAGCAAGAGCGACACGATCCTGTATGCCGAGTGATGCGCGATGGAACTGACCTACGAGATAAAACGGTCTGCCGCCCGCAAAAAGGTGACGATCACGGTAGAGCGGGATCGCTCGGTGATCGTTCATGCCCCCGCGAATGTATCGGAGGAGAAGCTCCACCAGATCGTGGAATCCAGGCGCTTGTGGATTTTCGAGAAACTCCACCACGAGCAGAAATACCAGCCGCTACCGCACCCGCCCGGCAAGGAATTGGTCAGCGGCGAATCGGCGTCGTATCTGGGCCGCGCCTACCGGATCGAACTGGTGGACGACGATGATCCCCGCATCCGCTTCGCCAACCGATTCTTCATCCCCCGTTCGCATGTAGGCCGGCAAAGGCAGGTGCTGCGGCAGTGGTATATCGACCGCGCCAGGGAGAAGATCCTTCCGCGCGCGCGCTCGCATGCAAAAAGCCTTAGTGTGGAGTTCCAGCAAGCCCGCATCGTCGACAACCGCTACCGCTGGGGCTCCTGCACCGCCAAGGACAACGTCTACTTCAACTGGCGCCTGATCAAGGCGCCCATGTTCGTGATCGACTACGTGGTGATTCACGAACTGGCGCACCTGATCGAAGCGAACCACACGCCGAGGTTCTGGAGCATCGTCAGCGCCCAGACCGCCAACATGGAACGTGCCCGGAAATGGCTGCGCGAGAATGGTCAGTGCCTTGAGGAAGATGTGTAGCCTATGCTAATGATAACAAGAGCCTGCAGCGGCCTGCGTACGCGCTGCCTCTGATGCTGAACCTTCGAGTCAGAGCACCGACAAGTTCCAGACCGGCTACGACAAGCTGCTTTTGCACACGATGTACTTAGACAAGCTGCTCTCAGGGATCAAAGCGGTGCAGACGCTCTCGCGGCTCAACCGCGCGCACCCGAAGAAGCACGACGACTTCGTGCTGGATTTCATGAACGACGCGGACAGGATTTAAGCCGCGTTCGCCGACTATTACCGCACCACGATCCTGGCCGAGGAGACCGACCCCGATAAGGTGCACGACCTCAAGGCCGCACTATACGGCTACCAAGTGCACGCCCCGGCGCAGGTGGACGGCGTCACGGCACTCTACCTGGGCGGAAAGCGACCGGCTCGATCCCATACTCGACGCCAGCGTGGCTGTCTACAAGGAGCAGCTCGATATGAGGACACGCAGGTGGACTTCAAGGGCAAGGGCAAGGGCAAGGCCATGGACAACGAGTCATTCCGGCGCGGGATGACAAACACGGTGTTCGGGCCGACCTACGAGACATCGGGGCAGGAGACTTGACCGGCCACAGGCACGCCGACCAGCTCATATCGGAGAGTCTCCGCCCCGCCGATAGGGGGGGGGGTGACTCT
>JAKDMK010000479.1 GCA_030452365.1 Nitrococcus sp. | reverse complement strand
TAAAACAAGTCCGCCGCCGCGAGGGCCGCTACCTGCTGCGTACCAATCTCACCGGCGTCAACTATCTTGGCCGGTCAGCGACAACTAAAATGGCCGGTCGATGGTGGTCGTTGTCGCTGATGTTATTTGGTGGTGGGCACCTCCTTGCGGTAACGGGTGTGGGCGCGCTTGCGATAGCTCTCGCCGCTGAGCTCGAGGACGTGAGCGTGGTGGATGAGCCGATCGATAGCAGCAACCGCCATCATGTCGTCGGGGAACACGCTGTCCCAGGCGCTGAAGGGCTGGTTGGAGGTGATCAGCACGCTGGCGGCCTCGTAGCGGTGGGCGATGAGCTCGAAGAGCACCGAGGTCTCGGCCTCGGAGCGCTTGACGTAGCCGATGTCGTCGATGATCAGTAGCCGGTACTTGTCGAGCTTGCCCAGCGCATCAGCGAGGCGCAGCGCCTGCTTGGCGGCCTGGAGCTCCTGGACGAGCGCCGAGGCGGCGTAGTAGCGCACCCGCAGGCCCTGCTCGATGAGCGCGTGGCCGATAGCGCCGGCGAGGTGGCTCTTGCCAACCCCGGAGGGGCCGAACAGCAGCAGATTGTGCGCGGCCTCCACCCAGCCGGTCTCGCAGGCGAGCGTGCTGAGTTGGGCGCGATTGGTGCCGGTGACCGCCTCGAACTCGAAGCGTTCCAAGGTTTTGCCCGACGGTAGCCGGGCCTCCTTGAGGTGGCGCTCCAGCCGGCGGCGCTCACGCTCGGCGAGCTCGTACTCGCACAGTGCGGCCAGCGTCTGAGGCACGCTCCAGCCCTGTTCCCGGGCGCGGGCGCTGACTTCCTCCCAGCAGCCGGCCATGGTGGGCAGCCGGAGCTGGCGCAGCAGCACCGGCAGTGCGGCGGCATCAGCCATGACAAGCCTCCTCTAGGGGACGGCGCGTGGGCAGCAACGCATCGTAGTCGGCGAGCGGATGCTGCGCGGTGGCGATCACCGGTGCCGGGGCGCTGCCGGCCGACGGGGCGAAGCGCGCTTGGAGTTCGACGAGCGTTGGGCTGTCTCCGCGCTCCAGGGCCTCGAGCCAGTAGGCGCCAAGGGCCTCTGCGCAGTCACCGTCGGCGGCCAGCTTCAGCGCGGCCACTACTCGCTTGCAAGCCTCGGCGGCTTCGAGTTGCTCGGCAAGCCGGCGATAGATCGCCCGCCAGGCCGGGCCGGGCAGGAGCTCGTCGCGGAAGGCGAGCCCGGCGAGCGCGCGGGGCTTGCGCACCAGCCAGCCGATGACGTGACGGTAGTCGATGCACCGAGCACGTCCGCCGCCCGGGACCGGGCGTACCCGCGTAAGGGTCATCAACTCGCGGCCGCCATGGTGGAGCACCAGGCGGTCGTCATAGAGGTGGACGCGCAAGCGCTCGCCGATCAGCCGCGCCGGCACGCTGTAGAGCTCATGGCGCAGCGTGATCGTGCTGGAAGTGGTCACGCGCACCATGACCTCGGTGTAGTCCACCCCGCGGCGGCACGGCAGCGGTGCCAACGTGGCACGCTCGGCGGCGACGCGCCGGGCGTTACGGCGGTTGATGCTCGCCGTCACCGCATCGATGAAGCACTGATACTCGGCGAGGCTGTCGAAGTCCGTCGAGCCGCGCAGCGACAGGCGCTGGCGGATACGGCGCTTGAAGTGGCCGTGGGGGGACTCGATGCTGCCGTTCTCGTGGCCGCGCCCGCGGTTGTTGCGGCTGGCGGACATGCCGTAGTGTGCGCACAGCGCCTGGTAGCGCTCGGTGATATCCGCCTGGGCGGCGGCATCGAGGTTGCGGAACGCCGCCGAGAGGCTGTCGCTACGGTGCTCGGCCGGCACCCCGCCAAGACGCTCCAGCGCCTCGGTGAGCCCCTCGGCGAGCGCCGTGTAGCTCTCCCCGCCGAGGACCACGCGCGCGTGACACCAGCCACTGTAGGCCAGCCGGAAGTGGAACAGCCGGTGCGCCAGCGGCTTGCCGGCGATGCGCACGACCACGTCCTTGAGCTGGGTAAAGTCGGACAGCCCCCGCAGCCCCGGCCCATGGACCTGTGGGAACATGACCTCCTTGTCCGGCCCATAGCGCGCCCGCCAGTCCTTGACCCGGCGCTGGAGTGTGCGCAGCAGCTTGTCCGGGTAGTCCCCCGGGTGACGTTCCTGGAGCCACTCCAGCAGCGTCAGCGCCTGCAGCGCGGGATCACGCTCGAGCTGCGGGGCCAACTCAGTGGTCCACACCGCGGCAAAGGGATCAGTGCGCGTGCGCCATTGCCGCGGGTCGTTTGCCGAACGCCCGCCGGTGCCGCGGTCGAGCCGCCGTGCCGTGCGCTCCGAGATGCCCGCCTGGGCGGCGGCCGCTATCTGCTTCTTACCCGATCGTCTCTGTGACATGTATACCCTGACCTGTTGCTCGGTGACCGCCATCCACCCCCCTTGCAGAGTCTATGGAGTGGCGGCCTAGCTTAGTGGGCAACCGGCCAAAATAGTTGTCGTCGACCGGCCAGAGTAATTGTCGTCCTATAGCGCCCCTTTGTTATCAGTGCGCGGGCGCTGCGGTCCAACACCGCC
>JAKDMK010000478.1 GCA_030452365.1 Nitrococcus sp. | reverse complement strand
TTTCACCCTTGCCTGTGCCCTTGCGGGCCATCGGCGGTCTGCTCTCTGTTGCACTTTCCGTAGGCTCGCGCCCCCCAGGCGTTACCTGGCACCCTGATCCGTGGAGCCCGGACTTTCCTCGATGTCTTGCGACACCGCGATCGCCTGGCCGACTCCAACGCCTATTCTAATCCGAACGTCATTCCCCACAACGCAAACAGTCCAGTCTCAACATTCCGGCGCGGTTATACATGGAGATTGACAGCGGAGCGCCAATTTCTATCCAACGTCAACTACCCTGACCGGTTGACGACAATTAAAATGACCGGTCGATGAAGATTTTCTCGTTACGATTTTGAGGTAGCGATCACCTCCTTTTGCTGGCGTGTATGAGTTTGTTTGCGATAGCTCTCGCCGGTGAGTTCGACGACATGGGCGTGGTGGATGAGCCGATCGATCGCGGCGACCGCCATCATGTCGTCGGGGAAGATGCGATCCCAGGCGCTGAACGGCTGGTTGGAGGTGATCAGGAGGCTGCCGGCCTCGTAGCGATGGGCGATCAGCTCGAAGAGCACCGAGGTTTCGGCCTCGCTGCGTTTCACGTAACCCATGTCATCGAGGATGAGCAGCCGGTACTTGTCGAGTTTGGCAAGTGCCTCGGCGAGACGCAGTTGCTGTTTGGCGCTCTGCAGCTCCTGTACCAAGGCGGAGGCGGCGGCGTAGCGCACCCGCAGACCCTGCTCGATCAACGCGTGGCCGATGGCGGCGGCCAAGTGGCTTTTGCCGACCCCTGAGGGGCCGAAGAGCAGCAGATTATGTGCCGTGTCGAGCCAGCCGGTGTCCTCGGCGAGCGCGGCGATCCGCGTCCGATTGGCCCGGCTCAAGGCGGCGAACTCGAAGGCTGGGAGCGTCTTGCCCACCGGCAGGCGCGATTCTTTGAGATGACGCGCGAGGCGTCGGCGCTCGCGTTCGGCCAGTTCGTACTCGCACAGCGTCGCAAGCGTCTGCGCGACGCTGTGTCCGTGCTCGACCGCCTGGCGGCTGACCTCCTCGCAGCAGGCGGCCATGGTGGGAAGGCGCAACTGACGCAGCAGGATCGGGAGGGTGGCGGCCTCAGCCATGATGCACCTCCCGGAGCAGCCGGTCGTAGTCGGCGAGCGCGTGCTGTGGACTCACGATCGAGGGCGTGACGGCAGCCGGGCCGGCAAAACGCGCCTGCAGTTCGCTGAGCGTCGGCGAGTGGCCCCGCTTGAGGGCGTCGAGCCACCAGGCGCCGAGCCGATCGGCGCTCTCGCCCTCGGCGGCGAGCTTCAAGGCGCCGACCACGCGCTTGCACACCGCGGCTTGATCGAGTTGCGTGCCCAGGCGGCGATAGATGTCGCGCCACGCGGGGCCGGGCAGCAGCTCGTCGCGGAAGGCAAGGCCTGCGAGCGCCCGCGGCTTGCGCGCCAGCCACCCGATCAGATGCCGATAATCGATTGAGCGGCGCCGCGCTCCATCGGCGCCCGGGCGCACACGCGCCAACCTCAACAGTTCACTGCCGCCGTGATAGAGCACCAGCCGGTCATCGTAGAGGTGCACCCGCAGCCGCTCGCCGATCAGCCGGGCCGGCACCGAGTAGAGCGCGTGGCGCAGCGTGATCGTGCTCGAGCTGGTGACCCGAACGATCGCTTCGCTGTAGTCCACGCCGCGGGTGCAGGGCAGCGGCTTGAGTGCCGTGCGCTCGGCGGCGATGCGCCGGGCATTGCGCCGATTTATGCTGGCGAGCACCGTCTCGATGAACGCCTGGTAGTCCGCCACGGAGTCAAAGTCCGTCGAGCCGCGCATGGACAGGCGCTGCTCGATGCGCCGCTTGAGGTGGCCGTGCGGCGACTCGATACTCCCGTTCTCGTGGCCGCGCCCGCGGTTGTTGCGGCTCGCCACCATGCCGTAGTGAGCGCACAATGCCTGATAACGCACGGTCACATCGGCCTGGGCGGCGGCATCGAGGTTTTTGAACGCCGCCGACAGGCTGTCGGTGCGATGCTCGGCGGGCACGCCACCCAACCGCTCCAGGGCCTCGCTCACCCCCTCGGCGAGCGCCGGATAGCTCTCGCCGCCGAGCACCACGCGCGCGTGAGACCAGCCGCTGTAGGCAAGGCGGAAGTGGTAGAGCTTGTGATCCAGGGGCTCGCCCCGGATCGTGATCGTGACCCGCTTGAGCGTGGTGAAGTCGGACAGCGCGCGCAGCCCCGGCGCGTGCACCTGCGGGAACATCACCTCCTTGTCCGGCCCGAAGCGAGCACGCCACGCCTTGAGGCGACGCTGCATCGTGCGCAGCAGCGAGTCCGGATACGCCTCCGGATAGCGCTCCTGGAGCCATTCCAGCAGCGTCAGTGCCTGCAAGCCGGGATCGCGCTCCAGCTGCCCGACCACCTCATCCCACACGGCGGCGAAGGGATCGGAGCGCGTGCGCCAGTGCCGCTCACTTCGCCCCTGACCGGCCCTACCGCGTTCAATGCGCCGAGCCGTACTCTCGGAAATACCGGCCTTGGCGGCCGCTGTCGTCTGTGTCTTGCCCTGTCTTCTCTGTGA
>JAKDMK010000477.1 GCA_030452365.1 Nitrococcus sp. | reverse complement strand
GCTGACCACTGCCGATTATCACAAGATGGGCGCGCCGAGCGTTTTCCGCCCCACCGAACGTGTTGAGCTGATCGAGGGGGAGATCAACGATATGGCGCCGATAGGGAGCGTTCACGCGAGCGTCGTCCGGTTGCTCACCAATCTGCTAGTGCCGGCGATGGCCGGCCAGGCCATCGTCAGCGCGCAGGATCCGGTGGTTCTTGGGGATCACTCAGAGCCGCAACCCGACCTCTCGGTTTTGAGGCCGCGCGCGGATTTTTACCGCAGCGCCCACCCTACTCCCGCCGACATCCTGCTCCTGATCGAGGTCGCCGAGAGCTCGGTCAAGTTCGACCGGGAGATCAAGCTACCGCTCTACGCGCGCTACAACGTACCGGAGGTGTGGCTGGTCGATCTACAACAAAAGGCGCTGACGATTCACCACACGCCGATCGAAGGCACATATCGCGAAACCCTGCAGCCGCATGATCTGACTCGCATTGCGCCCCTGCAGCTCCCGCAGGTGGCGCTCGACCTTTCCGATCTGTTTCACTTTTGACGGGCTTGCTTGTCAGAGCGCCGCTACCTTTGCGGCCAGGCAGTGTCTGCTTAGCGCGGATTGGGGAGAGGCTGCTATCATCACAGGCAAGCTGATGTTCAAGACTTAGCCAAGAAAGATGATAGACAACGTAGAAAACTTAATCCTCGTACACCTGCGCCCCATCCGCGCTGATATCGCCACGGTCAAAAACGACACTCGCGAGATAAAACAGCGGCTGACCAGCCTTGAAACCAGCAGCGCCGGTCAGCGACGGGATACGGCTCAGCTCTATGGCGATGTCGCCGACCAGCACGTCCGCTACGATCGGCTGGCTGAACGCGTCGAGAGGATCGAGCGTCGGCTTGAGATACAAAACGACACCTAATTCGCTCAGTAGCTTAGGAGTTAAGCGGCCTCGAGCGTTACCTCCAGCCGCTTACCGAGCGCAGCCAGGGCGGCCTCGATTTGATCGAGTCGCGAAGCGTGGTTGAGATCGAGCAAACGATCCACCTGCGGCATGTGCCAGTGAAGCCGCCGCGCCAGCTCCGCCTTGCGCACGCCCTGGGCGCGCATCTCCTGGTAGAGCAATACCTTGGCCGCCGTCAGCGCCGACAGGCGCACGCCGCGCTGCCCCTGGCCCACTGCCGAAGGTTGCGGGATTTCCGATCGATCGGCCATCCGCGACGCGATAACCTCCTCCAAAGCACACACCGCGCGCCCTAAGCCATCCACCTCGTCTGCCCCAAAAGTCGCCGCCTCCGGAAAGTCCGGGAAAGTCACCAAAACGGTGTCGTTGGTATCAGAGAGCAAAGTGGCGGGATAGGTCAACATCGCATCACCTCACTTCAAGTCCAGGTCCTTCATGATCTTCTCGACTAGACCACTGCCCAGTTCCTTGTTGCCGCCGTGCATGGGCAGCTCCGACTTGCACTCGCCACGCCGCACAATCAAATGCCCGGATCCGCTTTTCTTAGTCTCGAACGTGCAGCCTTGCTCGGCGAGCCACCTCTTGAACTACCTGCTGTTCATGGTTCTTAGAATACAACAGAAATGTTGCACGATGAGTACTTTTTGCTGCCTAGCAGACCACCTACCCCCAGGGCCTCCGGTGCGCCATGGGCTCTCTCTATTACCCGTTAACGCGCCTTCCGCCAAGCTCGCTCGGCATTTGGGACTATCACATCGAGCAACGGATCTCGCCGAGGCGGCGGGTGAGCAGCTGGTTTTCACGATAATCGATGGGGATGACGATCAGCGACGGCCCGCGGTGGGCGAGCGCGGCATCGATCGCCGGGCGCAGATCGCGGGCATTGGCGACGTACTGCCCCTGCCAGCCGAAGCTCGCGGCGAGCTGCAGCCAGTCCGGGTTGCCAAAGGCGAGATCCGTGTGGCGCCCGAACTCATCGTCCTGCTTCCAGGAAATTAGCCCGTAACCACCGTCCTCCCAGACCATGAGGGTGATATCCGCATCGAGCCGCCGGGCGGTTTCCATCTCCTGGACATTCATCAGGAAGTCGCCATCGCCCACAATGCCGAAGATTTTGCGCTGCGGATAGACCAAGTGGGCGCCGATCGCGCCCGGCAGCGGCATGCCCATCGAGCAGAAGCCGTTGGGAATGAGGCAGGTGTTGGGCTCGTAGCAATGATAATAGCGCCCGATCCACATCTTGTGCGCACCGACCCCGGAGAGCAGGATATCCTGCTCTCCGAGCGCCTGGCGCACATCCCAGATCGCCTTTTGCGGGCGGATAAATCCCTCGGTGTCATCCTCAGCATGGGCCGCGAAGTCCTCCTGCATGCACTGCCGAGCCCAGCGCTGCACGTCAAGCTCGTGCGCGGGCACGCCGCGGGCCGCCACGCGCTCGTTGAGCGCCCAAAGCGCATGGGCGATGTCCCCTACCAGCTCGACCTGGGGGTGGTATTCCCGATCAATCCCCGCGGGCGTGAAATCCACATGCAGGATAGTCTTGTCGCCTGCCGCGTTCCAAAGCCGCGGCGGGTACTCCACCAGATCGTAGCCGATGGTTATCACCAA
>JAKDMK010000476.1 GCA_030452365.1 Nitrococcus sp. | reverse complement strand
TGCGCAATCTTCCCCGGGCTATTCCAGTGAGCCAGACGCTGAGGGGCCGAGCATGCCCATCGACGTATGCGGTTTTGACCCTGCACCGACCCTCGAACGTGGACGATCCGGCGACGCTGCGCAAGCTGCTACGCACCATAGCCGCCATTGCGGATTTGGTGCCGGTGGTCTTTCCAGTCCACCCCCGTACGCGCGCGCGCATCGAAGCGGCTGGGTCACGCGAGTTGCTTGCAAACCCGAATGTCCATGATCTGCCGCCGCTTGACTACTTGGCCATGCTGGGTTTGTTGCGTGAGGCCACCTGCGTGCTCACGGATTCTGGCGGCATACAGGAGGAGACGACCGCATTGGGTATTCCCTGTCTGACCTTGCGGGAAAATACCGAGCGGCCTATTACCGTGGAGCAGGGAACCAATACAGTGGTTGGCATAGATCACGCCGGCATTTTGGCAAGCGTGAGCGAAATCCTTGCCACCGGTGGCAAATCGGGGCGAACACCGGAGCGTTGGGATGGCTGTGCCGCCGATCGCATCGCCTCGGTAGTCGCGCATTGGCTCGAACGGCGACAGCGACGAGTAGCGTGATATGGATAGCGCAGTGCGAACGGAATCGCCAGGCGACGGGGCGCTGAGAACACACCCTAGCGGCTTGCGCAACGCGTTGACCGTGGATGTGGAGGACTATTTCCAGGTCTCGGCATTTGCCGGCACCATCTCCCGGCAGAGCTGGGACGACTGGCCGCGGCGGATCGAACGCAACATGGCTATCCTGCTCGAGCTTTTTGCCGAGCGCGGCCTCCAGGTCACCTTTTTCATCTTGGGCTGGATCGCCGAGCGCTATCCGCAACTGGTGCGCCGAATAGTTGACGCAGGACATGAGCTAGCCAGCCACGGCTACGATCACCAGCGGGTTACGGCGCTCGATGCCAAGTCCTTTCGTGTGGATGTCGAACGCGCTAAGGGGATCTTGGAAGATTGCAGCGGCGTCCACGTTATCGGCTACCGGGCACCCAGCTTTTCTATCAACGAGCGAACACCGTGGGCGGTGGACTGCCTGCTCGAGACCGGTCACCGCTATAGCTCCAGCGTCTATCCGATCGCGCATGATCACTATGGCTCGCCACGGGCATCACGCTGGCCGTTTCAGCCGCGGCCGGGCAGCGGGTTCCTCGAGCTCCCGGTGGCAACGGCACGGTTTGCCGGGCGCAATTGGCCTGCCGCCGGTGGCGGCTATTTCCGCCTGCTTCCCTACGGCATCAGCCGCTGGTCGCTGCGACGGATCAACCAGCGCGAAGTGCGCTCGTTCATCTTCTACCTGCACCCGTGGGAAATTGACCCGGAGCAGCCGCGCCCGGCGGACCTGCCGGCGCGCACACGCTTTCGCCATTACGTCAACCTGCACCGAATGCAGCCCCGCTTGGAACGATTATTGGCGGATTTCCACTGGGATCGGATTGATCGAATCTTTCTGGAGAGCCCGCGTAGGTTGGGATGACGAAGGAACCCCAACATCTCCGGTAGCCGCATCGGGGCGAACGCCGGGGCAAACGTTGGGGTTTGCAAGCTCACCCCAACCTACCGAGCTGTGGGAAGAAGGAGCTAGACACGGATGTCATCGAATAGGGAAGCATTGTCGTTAACGCCTGAGCCGGAGCGGCTTCGCATCCGCAGCCTCGCTCCAGGAGAGGAAGCCCGCTGGGACTCGTTCGTCGATGCCTGTCCAGAGGCCACATTCTTTCACCGGGCGGGCTGGAAGAAGGTTATCGATCGGGCCTTTGGTCACCCGACCTATTTTCTGCTGGCCGAGAACGGCGCGGCGATCGAGGGAGTCCTGCCGCTCGCCCGGGTACGCAGCCGCCTGTTCGGTGATGCCCTCATATCATTGCCATTTGCCGTCTACGGGGGCATAGCCGCAACGACACAGCAAGCGGCGAGCGCGCTGGATAAAGCGGCGCAGGCATTGGCCGAGCAGCTTGGCGTGGGGCATCTAGAGTATCGGCAGCGCAAGCCCATGCATCCGGATTGGCCCACGAAGGGTCTCTACGTCACTTTCCGCGGCAAGATTGCCCCCGATTCGCAGGCGAATATGCAGGCCATCCCCCGCAAGCAACGGGCGATGGTGCGAAAGGGCATACGCGCAGGCCTGCGCAGCGAATTCGACGCCGACAATGAGCGCTTCTTCCGCGCCTACTCCGATAGTGTGCACCGCCTTGGAACACCGGTTTTCGCCCGCCGCTATTTCGATTTGCTGCGCGAGGTTTTTGGGCCTAGCTGTGATGTGCTGACCGTGACCCACGGTGATCGGCTGGTTGCCAGCGTGCTGTCATTTTATTTCCGCGATGAAGTGCTGCCCTTCTACGGCGGGGGTACCCATCTGGCACGGGCGCTCGCCGGCAACGACTTCATGTACTGGCAGCTCATGGAAAGCGCCCGCGAGCGCGGCTACCGTCTGTTTGATTTCGGCCGCAGCAAGCGAGACGCGGGCTCATTTCATTTCAAGAAGCACTGGGGATTCGAGCCCCAGCCGTTGCATTACGAATGCAGGCTCGTAACTGC
>JAKDMK010000475.1 GCA_030452365.1 Nitrococcus sp. | reverse complement strand
AACCGGGGTCCCTTTTGCGTGAAAAGATAGGGTCCCGATTGCGTGGTCATTGACAATTATCACCGACATCCTGTCGGTGCCGGGTAGGAAGGTAATTCCGTGGTCCAACTACATCCGTTCGATCGAGAGCCTCCTGGAGCGGATACAAGGTTCCGTGGCCATCTACGGTGGGACGCCGGCTTCGGAACGCCAGGGAATCGCTGCTAGGTTTCAGAACGACCCAGATGTCCGCGTGCTCATAGCAAATCCGGCGGCGGCCGGCACCGGCTTTACGCTCACAGCGGCCAGCTACACGATCTACGAGACGCTCTCATGGCGGTATGACCACTACGCCCAAAGCCAGGACAGAAACCACAGGATCGGGCAAACCCAACCGGTCACTTATCTGCGGCTGCTCGCTTCGGACACGATCGAGGAGGCTATTGTCTCGGCACTGGAGCGCAAGTCGGCGCTGGCCCGCAGTCTTCTTGGTGATGAGGGTGCTGGCGATGCCGTCTCTCAGCTTACCAAAGACGAAATGTGCGAGCTGCTGAAGACCAACCGTATTCCCGCCAAATACCGCCTAGCAGGGTGTTGAAGAAGTCACTCGCCTGAACGTGTTTATCGTGATTCACTGGTCCCAGTCGGTTTTTTTGGGAGGCGGGATTGCGCGGATCAGACGAGAGAGTGGGTGCGCTGTTCAGCTATGTGGACCTTGAAGCTCGGGTGCGGCCTGACCATCCGCTGCGCACGATCCGCCTTTTGGTGAACGAGGCATTGGCTTCGCTCGAGGGTGAGTTTGGAGCGCTCTATTCAGGGATGGGGCGGCCTTCGATCGCGCCTGAGAAGCTGCTGCGGGCAATGCTGCTGCAGGCATTCTTTTCCATCCGTTCAGAGCGCCAGCTGATGGAGCGGCTGGAGTTTGACTTGCTGTTCCGCTGGTTCGTGGGGCTAGGGATCGACGATGCGGTTTGGGACCATTCGACCTTTTCAAAAAACCGGGACCGCCTGCTTGACGGCGACATTGCAGCGAAGTTCCTGAGTGCGGTTCTGGCCCAGCCGCGCGTGAAGAGGCTGTTGTCCAGTGAGCATTTCTCAGTGGACGGCACGCTGATTGAAGCCTGGGCTTCGATCAAGAGCGTCAGACCAAAGGACGGTTCGGATGAACCACCGTCTTCAGGCAGTGGACGCAACCGGGACGCGGACTTTCACGGCCAGAAGCGTTCCAACGCAACCCATGCCTCAAGCACCGACCCGGAGGCCCGTATCTACAAGAAGGGACCGGGCAAGGAGGCCAAGCTCTGCTTTATGGGACATGGGCTCATGGAGAACCGTCATGGCCTGCTGGTCGATGCCTGCTTGACGGCGGCCGATGGGCACGGCGAGCGCGTGGCGGCACTGCACATGATCGAGCCCCGTGCCGACCGGCCAAGGCCCATCACGCTGGGAGCAGACAAGGGCTATGACGCTGCGGACTTCGTCAATGAGTTGCGCTCGATGCAGGTAACGCCGCACGTCGCGCAAAATCTCAACAGACGACGATCGGGCATCGACGGGCGGACCACCCGTCATGCTGGATATGGGGTCAGCATGCGCATCAGAAAGCGCATTGAGGAAGCCTTTGGTTGGATCAAGACCATCGCCGGGCAGCGCAAGACAAAGTTCAGGGGCATCGACCGCGTCGGCTGGGCCTTCACCTTTTCTGCCGCCGCCTACAATCTGGTGCGGCTGCCCAAGCTGTTGGCGGGGCCGACATGAGCGCGCCGGCAGAATGCCAGTTGGTCGGGCGCTGGCGCATCATCGAGGCCGATATCTGGGACCGCGATTATATCGATCTTTGCGGACCCGCCACGGTCGCCATCGGCGCGGACAATCACGGCGAAATCGCGTTCGGTGCCATGCAAGCCAACCTTGAAATCGGCTACTGCCCGGCAAGGGTCTTCTTTACATGGACCGGATCAGACGAAATGAACGAGGTCAGCGGTGAGGGGGATGCCGAATTGCTGTCAGACGGCTCCATCGCCATCGCCTTCGCCTATCACAACGGCGACGAAGCCGTCCTCAAAGCTATCCGGCAGACTTCTTCAACAGCCTGCTAGGTCACCATACGTTTTACCCTTATATTTCGGAGCCTTTGACGTGAGACGAATTTTGCCAGAGGCGAACTCTAAAATGGATCGGAGACGCTGCTGCCCATCCACGACCTCTCGAACAGTGCTTTGCTGGGTTGCATCAATCTTAGTGCGAAAAAAAATCTGCGGCATTGGCAAGTCGTTCAAAATAGTGTCGATCAAGAACACTTTCGCCGACGGAGACCAAACCGATCCGCGCTGAAAGTCAGGCGCGAGCACAAGTTGCCTTTTGCCATTCCATTCAATGAAATCGGAGATGGTGTAAGTCTGTGGTACGCTCGACATTTCGCCCTCTTGCAAATGCTTCTCATGCTGCATTCCGAGAATGCACCCCAAATGTCAACATCTGGGTACTGCTGCGGTCCCAAATTAGATAAGTTCAACAACTTCCGCTTTTAAGATGGCGACAAGAATGAGGTGAACGTCTAGCCTACGGTCGGTAGCCATCATA
>JAKDMK010000474.1 GCA_030452365.1 Nitrococcus sp. | reverse complement strand
CCTCAGCAGCGGCAGACCATGGCGTGCCGCATACCGCTGCGCCCGCACCGCCAATCGCCTATATCCCCAACCTGCAACCACGTCGAGCGCCGCGGCATCGTGTGCGCCGGGATTGAGAACGACAGCCTCCGCGCTCAGCAGAGCGTTGATATACGGAATACGCCCGATGCGACGCGAGAAGACGCCAACACGAAGTCGACTTGCACCTTCGCCAATAGCCCCTGCCAAAACCCCTCCGCTGGGTACCGGATATTTCCTGCTGAGGGCCTTCCTCGCCCACGCCCAACAGCACCATCCGGCGCCATTGCTATAGTTATATTTCCATACCAGCGCCAATGACGATTTGCATCGCGCGCCACCAGCTCTCACCGCCGAAAGATCAACGCAGTGGCCTGCGATAATATGTCGGAGACGCGCCCTGCGGCGCGCAACAGGTCACGTTTCAGAATCGTGTGCCGAAATTGTCTGCAACCCCCCGCACGGGAATTGGGGTCGCGCAGTAAGTGCCGATCATCGGGTGCAATGGGAGAGAATCGGGCATATCGGCCTCCGACCGTACGCCAGGTTTATGTTATGTTTCGAGCCTTGATGGCGCTCAGCAGAAATCCGAACGACTTCGCTACAAATGCCACGACCAGACCAGACCACACCATGCCGAACGACTGCCGGCCGCTGATCTTTAATCTCACCCGCCTCGCCTCGCGCCAGAGCAGCAGCACGCCGACAGGCGTCGATCGGGTCGATTTGCGCCACGCGAGGTTCGTGCTCAAGCGGTCGAACCTCGTCGCGGTTGCGTTTGTTCACCAACAAAGGGATGTCATAAGCCTAGTACCTCTTGATAAGGCGCACCGGCTGATCGATAACCTATGGGAACGCTGGGTCCTCAGCCGATCGCGACCGCCCTTGCCGGCGTCACCGCTGACAAGGCGCGTAGCGCGCTGGGCGAATATGAAACTTCGGCATTGCACTGCCACGCTGATTTCGCCAAGCATAAAGCGACTGTTAAAGGGCAATCCGTCGCCTATCTACCTCAACAGTGGCCAAGTCGGGGTTCATCACCTGCATTTGCATCAGTGCATGATTGACGAGCTCGGCGCGCAGATCGTCTTTTACCTACATGACCTGATCCCGATCGACTACCCGGAGTACGCCCGCAACCTCGCCGCCACCGATACCCATCGACGCCGGATGTTGACGATGGCGCAAACCGGCTCGACCATACTCGCCAACTCCGAGTACACCGCGCGCCGCTTTAAGGACTACTGCGCCGTGCAGGCACTGCCGATTCCCGACCTGCACGTCCTGCCGATCGGCATCGAGGAGCACTTCATCGAGGCGAGCCGCCAGCCCAAGGCCCCAGTCCCGCAAGCGCTTGCGCCGCGGCTTCGCCGACCGTATTTCATAATCGTCGGCACCATCGAGCCGCGCAAAAACCACCTGCTGCTGCTGCATCTCTGGCGGCAGCTAGCGGCCGAGCTCAATCACGATTGCCCGCTCCTCGTCATTGTCGGCCAGCGCGGCTGGGAGAACGAGAACATCATCGACTTGATCGAGCGCTCACCGGCAATCCGCGAATACGTAATCGAGCTTGCCGCCGTGAATGACACCGACATGATCGCCCTACTGCAGAACGCCAAGGCACTGCTGCTGCCGAGCTTCGAAGAGGGCTGGGGCATGCCGGTTGCCGAAGCGCTCACCCTCGGCACGCCAGTGATATGCTCGGACATCGCGGCCCTGCGCGAATCCTCGCGAGGCCTGGCCACCCTGCTGGATCCGCTCGACGGTGCGGCGTGGCGGGAAGCCATCCGCGCCCTGACCTCGACACCCTGCACCAACGCCGTGACCTACGTCCCACACCGCTGGCCCGAGCATCTGCAAGGCCTGGCGTGCCGGCTGCGCTGAGTTAGACCCTAGTGTGGGTTGCCAAACTACGGACTCACCACATCTCCAACAATCGAATCGCTGTACGCACCGCATTCTCAAACCGCGGCTCGGTTTTCGTCGCCTGCTCCGGGTAGTCATCGAAGCTCTCATCGAACAAGGGTCGGTCACGGTCAGGGAACACGGCTTCCCTGAGTCTCTCGTTGGACTCGCGAAAGTGCTCGTAGAAGGCCCGCGCCTGCGCGCGCGACATACCCTCCGGCCTGCCACTACACAAGAGGCTGACCTGGTGGGCAATCTTCTGTCTCAACACATCCGAGTTGCTGTCACTCGCGTGCGCAAGCAGTCTGTTGACCACCAACAGAAAGTCCACGCCCTCCTGACTCAACGATACGTTCTCAGAGTCGGGAAGGCGCTTACCATCGAGGGAGATTCCGCTAGCCGCCGCGAAGTCCTGGAGCAGATCACCTCCGGCAAGCTCGGCGCAATCGAAAAGCCGGGCGGTCAACGCATCGGTGCCGAACACCTGCGACCACTGACGATGAATCGCACCATAATCGTAGTAGTACGGCAACGCCCCCGGCTTGATCGATTCGAAGACGTCGGGCTGGGGGTTCCCCGATTTCACCTTGGTCGAGTACAGGCTCATCGCAACGCGATCCTGCCGCCGCAGATACAGCAC
>JAKDMK010000107.1 GCA_030452365.1 Nitrococcus sp. | reverse complement strand
CACGCCCGTCTGTATCTCATCGAAGATCAGTGCCGCCGAGTAGCGGTCGCAGAGTTCGCGCAGCCCGGCTATGAAGGCTGGATCGCCTGGTACGATGCCCGCCTCGCCGAGTATGGGCTCGACGATCACCGCGCAGGTGCGCTCCGAGATCACCGCCTCGACCGCGGCCAGATCATTGTAGGGCACATGGCGGATCCCCGCCGGCAACGGCTCGAACCCCTGGGTATACCTGGGCTGCCCGCCGACGCTCACCGTAAACAAAGTGCGACCGTGAAAGGCCTGGTCGAAGGCGATGATCTCGTGCTTGTGTGCCCCAAAACGCGCGCTCGCATGCTTGCGCGCCAGCTTCAGCGCCGCCTCGTTGACCTCCGCCCCGGAGTTGGCGAAGAAAACGCGCTCGGCGAATGTCAGCTCGCAAAGCCGGCGCGCAAGGCGCAATGCCGGTTCATTGGTCATGACATTGCTGAGATGCCAAAGCTTGGTCGCCTGTTCTTGCAGCGCGGATAACAAGCGCGGGTGAGCATGCCCCAGGCAGGTGACCGCGATGCCACCGGCGAGGTCGATGTATTCACGCCCCTGCTGGTCCCAGACGCGAGAGCCTTCGCCACGCACCGGGATGGGCTGGAGGGGATTATATGTGGGGACCATCACCTGATCGAACAGAGCGCGCGTTATGGAGTTGTTCCACGGCTGCATCGTGCATCTCCCGTGCAATGACCGGACCCATTGATCTCAAGCGCCAAGAAGCTGAAAAGGGTAGATTGGGCCGAGCCGCAGAATCCCGGTGAGCTCGTCGAGAGCCGTGCGAGATTCAACGAGCAGCGCCGGATCAGTCAAATCCGCCGCCGTGAGCTGATCACGGTAGTGGCGATCGACCCACGCGCCCAGGGTTTCAAACAGCGGCTCATCCAACAACACGCCCGCGTTCACGGCCGCGAGCTGCGCGGCCGTGAGCACCACGCGCAAGCGCAGGCAGGCCGGCCCGCCACCGTTGCGCATGCTCTCTGTGACGTCGATCACGACCAGCCGCCGAATGGGCGTTTGCTGCTCCAGAAGCTCGCTGAGCCAGCCCCAAACCCGCGCCGAGCGGCGGCATTCTTCCGGCAAAATCAACGCCATCTCTCCACTCGCCAACGTCACCAGCTGGCTGTTGAACAGATAGCAGTCCACGGCCTGCGCCGCGTTGATTCTCGCCTCGGGCACGACGATGAAGCACAATGGCGGCTCACCGAAAGCGCGCTGCAGCCGCCGCTGCACCGCGGCGGGCTCGACAAAGGCGCGCTCGTGATGCAGCAGCACATGCGCATTGCCCACGGCGATGACATCGTTGTGAAATACCCCGGCGTCGATCAGCTGCGGATTCTGCTGGGCGAATACGCTGCGCTGCGGAGCGAGCCCATGTAACCGCGCCACCGCCCGCGAGGCTTCCAGCGACTGACGCGCCGGAAAATGCCGGGGGGCAGGGCCAGAGGCAAAGCCGCTCTTGCCGTAGACGAAAAGCTCCACCCCGGCGGCGCCGTATTCCGAGCACAGGCGCATATGATTGGCGGCCCCCTCGTCGCCCAACCGCTCGACCGCCGGCAACGGCGCATGATGAGCGAAATGGGATTCATCGGCAAAGATGGCCTGCAACGCCCGCGCCGTCGTAGGCGGCTCGATTGCCCGGTGTAATCCGCTGATAAGGTTGGCCGGCGTGAAATGCACCCGCCCGTCCGCCGTATCGGCGCCGGGAGAGACCGTGGCTGCGTTGGCCGCCCACATGCTGGCGGCGGAGCAACAGGCGGCGAGCAGCCGCGGCGCCGTGCGCCCGGCGCCGGCGAGCACCGCGGCATCGCTGCCGCCGAACCCAAGTTGGCGCAGCACGACCATCGCCGGGCGTTCTTGAGGTGGCAGCACGGCCTGCCTAAGCCCCAGATCATGCAATACCTTCATCTTGCGCAAGCCCTGCTGCGCCGCCGCCCGAGGGTTGGATGCCGCACCGGCGCTGCGCTGCGAGGCGAGATTGCCGAAGGCGAGCCCGGCATAGTTGTGCGTGGTACCGACCAAGCCGTCGAAATTCACCTCGATCGCGCTCACAGCTTGACGCCCGGGCTGAGTCGCTCCGGCAAGGCCAGCTTATCGGCCTGCAGCGAAGCCACCGGGTAGGCGCAGTAATCCGCCGCGTAGTAAGCGCTTGGGCGGTGATTGCCGCTTATTCCCACCCCGCCGAATGGCGCTTCCGAGCTCGCGCCGGTAAGCGGTCGATTCCAGTTGACGACCCCGGCGCGGCTACGCCGTAGGAAGCGCTCGAAGTCAGCCCGGCGGCCGCCCAATAGGCCCGCGGCCAGGCCGAAGCGGGTGGCATTGGCCAGGGTGATCGCCTGCTCGAGCGTATCGTAGCGCGCCACTTGCAGGAACGGACCGAAATGCTCCTCGTCGGGCGGCTCGCCAATCCCGCCCACGTCCATGAGCCCTGGCGACAACAGACCGGTCGCCGCGCGAAGTTGCCGCATCGCTACCAGCACCCGCCCGCCCAGGTGCTCCATGCGCGCCTGCATCGCGAGCAATTCCGTTGCGGCCGCCGCGGAGATAACGGGCCCCATGAAGGGCGGTTCGACATCGCGCCAGCTTCCGATCTGCAGGCTGCTCACCGCCTCGCTCAGGGCCTCAAGTAGATCATCCCCGGCCTTGCCCTGTGGCAGGTAGAGTCGCCGCGCACAGCTGCAACGCTGTCCAGCCGTCAGGTAGGCGGATTGAATGATCGAGTAGACAGCCGCCCGAACGTTGACCCCCGGCATAACGACCAACGGATTGTTGCCGCCCATCTCCAAGGCCAGGATCTTTTCCGGCTGCTCGCAAAACCGGCGCTGCAGCAATCGACCAGTAGCCGCACTGCCGGTAAAAAACAACCCGTCGATACCCGGCTCGGCGGCAAGCACCCCGCCGATGTCCCGATCACCTTGCACCAGATTGATGACGCCGCCTGGCAGCCCGGCTTGCAGCCACAGGCGCAGTACGTGCTCGGCGCAAAGCGGCGTGAACTCGCTCGGCTTGAAAACCACCGTATTACCGGCAAGCAGCGCTGGGATGATGTGCCCGTTCGGTAGATGCCCGGGAAAGTTGAATGGCCCAAAAACCGCGACCACGCCTTGTGCCTTGTGGCGCACGATGGACAGTCCGCCGGCTATCTCGCGCTCGCGGATACCCGTTCGCTCTTTATACGCGCGCACCGAGAGTTCGATCTTGCCGATCATGGCGGCCACCTCGGTGAGCGCTTCCCAAGTGGGTTTTCCAGTCTCGCGCGAGAGGTTCTCGGCAAGTGCGTGCCTATCCGCCTCCAACCGCCTACCGAAGCGGCGAATGATTTGCAGCCGATCGCCAAAGGCGCGCTCGCTCCAGCCCTCGAAAGCGGCGCGCGCAACCTCAACCGCCTGCCTGACCTGCTCCGCGCTGGCCTGCGCACCCTCCCAAACTACCTCGTTACTGGCGGGGTCACGGGAGGCGAACGCTGGCCCCTCACCGGCTACCCAGGTATTGCCGATCAACTGATCCTTTCTCTGCATAGACTTCTCTGGGCTCTGCCTCAATGGCCTTCATGCAGCCATAGGTAGGGCCTGTTGTTTCCGCCCATGACTGTCTCAGATCAATGGGCCAGCGCCTGCCCTACCCCCCGGATCAACGCTTAATCGCTTGGCGCGGGTGTGGCACGCTGCTCACTGGCCATATCGGATATCTTGCGCTGCAGCTCTTGGACCAGCGCAGTGAAGCCGTGATCGCGGATAAAGGCGGTGTACTCAGAGCGCTTGATGGCGAGCTCGCTGACTCCCTCGGCAAGGACATTGATGATCGTCCATTGGCCGCCCTGCTGATGAAGCAGATAGTCAAGCCGTATCTGGGTGCCATCGCTCAGCCAAAGTTGGGTTTGCACTAGGTGCTGATCCTCAGAGAGGCTACGTTGGCCTGATTGCACGAAGCGCTCACCATCATAGTCATCGAAGCGATCGGCGTAGGTGGCAATCGACAGACGCCGAAAAATAGCCACAAACTGCTCACGTTGTGCCGGGTTCAACTCTTGCCATCGGTTACCGAGCGCGAACCGGGTCATGGTTGCAAAATCATGGCTGGCTGTGATGACCGGAGCAAGCGATTCGAAGCGCCGTTGGAAGCTCGTATCCGAGCGCCAAACCGCAACAAGCTTTTGCTGCAACTGCGCAACCACCTCTACGGGGCTTTGCTGCGCCGTCGATTGGGCGGCCGCCTGCGCAAGAATCAGCCAGAGCAACACGGCCCCTACCACCACCGCGTTACCAGCAACAGGTGTTGCAAATATCCGGCGAAGCATGCCTTTGCTCCTCTTCATCCAGCGCCAAATGAGCGTAGCCGAACCGGTGGTTTCGGCATAGTGGAACTAACTGCAGCGGGCTGCGACCGGGGACATTGCGCTCCCCCGGCTGAGCCCGCAAGTCAACAGACCCAAAGGAAATTGCGAACTGCTCGGCGGAACAAGCGTCATTGTCATGATCAAATACGCCATCTTTCGTCGCCACCTTTAAGGTAATCGGGAGAATTGCCCGCGGTGAGCTTGCTCTGGCCTTCCGCAAACCGCCTGCGATTGGCGGCTATGTACTGATCAAGCCCATGTTGTGTTAACCGCTAACTCTACCAAGAGCCGCGCCATCAAGGTAGCGAACATGTTGCCCACCTGTGTCGACACGCCCAACGGCCGAGTACGGAGAAGGGTCTGCTCATGGCCACCGCCAGCCCATCGTTAAAGCTTGGCGGCCTTGCCCGGCGTCTGGTTGAGAACCGATTGATCGGGGAGGACGAGGTCCGGCAGGCGTTGAGCAATTCCAAGAAGGCGAGCACGCCGTTCGTCACCTATCTGGTCGAGCACAGCCTGTTGGACGCAAAGAGCATCGCCAGCGCCGCTTCGAGCGAATTCGGCGTACCGTTGTTCGATCTAGCGGCGCTTGAGATCAATCCCAACGTGGTCTCTCAGGTCAGCGAGAAGCTGATCCGCCGTCACCGCGCTTTGCCGATCATCAAACGCGGCAAACGCCTGTACGTGGCCGTCTCCGATCCCACTAATCTAGACGCACTCGATGAGTTCAAGTTTCACACCGGGCTCAGCACCGATCCGGTGCTGGTCGAGGATGATCAGCTCGGCAGAGCGATCGATAGTGCACTCGAGCGCGCCGACGATTCCCTGTCGGATATGGATTTGGACGAGGATCTGGAAAACCTCGATATCAGCTCCGGGGACACCGAACGCGAGCCGGATGCCAGCGAATCCGATGCCGATGATGCGCCGGTGGTCCGCTTCATCAACAAGGTGCTGCTCGATGGGATCAACAAAGGTGCCTCCGATATCCACTTCGAACCCTATGAGAAACAGTATCGGGTCCGCTTTCGCCAGGATGGCGTGCTGCGCGAGGTGGCCGCTCCACCTATCCTGCTCGCGCCACGAATGGCGGCACGGCTCAAGGTGATGGCACGGCTCGATATCGCCGAGCGCCGCGTGCCGCAAGACGGGCGCATCAAGATGAACCTGTCCAAGCGCCGGGCCATTGAGTTTCGCGTCAATACCTGCCCCACCCTGTTCGGCGAGAAGACCGTCCTGCGCATCCTGGATCCCTCCAGCACTCAAATGGGCATCGAGCAGCTGGGCTACGAGGATCAGCAAAAGGAGATCTTCCTCAAATACATCCACAAACCCTACGGGATGGTACTGGTAACTGGCCCGACGGGCTCGGGCAAGACGGTTTCGTTGTACACCGCGCTTAATATCCTCAATACCGCCGATCGCAACATTTCGACAGTCGAAGACCCGGTGGAGATCAACGTCCCCGGCATCAATCAGGTCAACCTCAATATGAAGGCCGGACTCACGTTCGCCGCCGCGCTGCGGGCGTTTCTGCGTCAAGACCCGGATATCATCATGGTGGGCGAAATCCGCGATCTCGAGACCGCCGAGATCGCCATCAAAGCCGCGCAGACCGGCCACCTCGTGCTCTCGACATTGCATACCAACGACGCCCCGCAAACTCTGGCCCGGATGGCCAACATGGGGGTTGCGCCGTACAACGTTGCCACGTCGGTGAGCTTGATCATCGCCCAACGGCTTGCCCGGCGGCTTTGCAAACACTGTAAGCAGCCGGTCGATATCCCCAAAGAGGCTCTGCTCAAGGAGGGCTTTCACGAGGACATGCTCAATGGCCTAGTGGTCTATGCCGCGAAAGGCTGCGAGCAGTGTGCGGATGGCTACAAGGGCCGTGTGGGCATCTATCAAGTAATGCCAGTCACAGAGACCATGGGGCGGATCATCATGGAAGGTGGCAACGCCATGCAGCTCTCCGAGCAGGCCAGCCGCGACAAGGTCAGCAACCTGCGTCAATCAGGTCTCCTCAAGGTCAGGCAAGGCGTAACGAGCCTGGAAGAACTCAATCGGGTAACGGTGGACTAGAAACCATGGCGGAAAAGGCAATCAAGCTGACGAGCTTCATCTGGGAGGGCGTCGATCGTAATGGGCGCAAGATCAACGGCAATAGCCAGGCCGAGAACGTCACGAAATTACGCGCTAATCTGCGCCAGCAAGGGATCGCAGCGCAGAAAGTCCGGCGCAAATCGACTCTGCTGAGCCTGGGACAGGGTCCGCGCAAAAAGAAGATCAGCGCCGGTGATATCGCGGTGCTTACGCGGCAGCTCTCTACCATGCTGAACTCAGGTGTACCGCTGGTGCAGGCATTCGACATCATCGGTCGCGGTCACGAAAACCCGAGCATGCAAAAGCTCGTGCTGGGCATCAAGGAGACTATTGAAGCCGGCATTAGCCTCGCCGAAGCCCTGCGCAAGCACCCAGCGTATTTCGACGAACTGGTCTGTAATTTGGTCGCCGCCGGCGAGCACGCCGGCGTGCTGGACACTCTGCTCGATAAGATCGCTACCTATAAGGAGAAAACCGAGTCCATCAAGAAGAAAATCAAAAAGGCGCTGTTCTATCCGACCGCCGTGCTGGTCGTCGCCTTCATCGTCACCGCCATCTTGTTGATCTTCGTAGTACCTCAGTTCGAAGAGCTGTTCCGTGGTTTTGGCGCGGATCTGCCCGCCTTTACCAGGATGGTCATTGATCTCTCGGATGCCTTCCAGAAATACTGGTGGCTCATCGCCGGCGGGCTTGGCGCCGCCGCAATGGCTTTCGCCCGCGCCCACAAACGCTCGCGCAAAGTCGCCCATTGGGTGGATCGGGTATCGCTGCGCATCCCGATCATCGGCGCGATCCTGCGCAAAGCCGCGCTTGCCCGATTCGCCAGAACGCTCTCGACGATGTTCGCCGCCGGCGTGCCGTTGGTGGATGCCCTCGAATCCGTCTCCGGTGCCACCGGCAATCGCGTCTATGGTCAGGCGGTGCGCGGCATGCGTGAGGAAGTGGCAGCCGGGCAGCAACTACAGTGGGCCGCGGGCCGCACGGGGCTTTTCCCGCATATGGTGGTGCAGATGATCGCGATCGGCGAGGAAGCGGGCTCGCTGGACTCCATGCTGGCCAAGGTCGCCGATTTCTATGAGGAAGAGGTCG
>JAKDMK010000473.1 GCA_030452365.1 Nitrococcus sp. | reverse complement strand
CCAACGCAGCGGCCGTCGCGGCGTTGTTGCAGGAATACGCCGTCGATCTCACCCCAGCGAAACTCGAGGCGGTGCTGGAGACCACGGCACGCGACGTCGAGGGTGCCCCCGCCTCGAGCGGCGCTGATCTCGTCACCGGCTCCGGCCTGATCGACGCGCAGGCGGCGCTGGATGAATTCCCTGCCGCCGATGCCGGCCCCGATCAGACTGTCGCGACCGGCTCGAACATGACCCTGGACGGCACCGGTTCCACCGACAACAAGGCCATCACGGCATTCAGCTGGTCCCAGGTCTCCGGACCACCCATGACGCTTAATAATGCCGACACGGCCCAAGCCGGCTTCACGGCCCCAACGACAACCTCGACGCTCGCGTTCGAGCTCAAGGTCACCGATGCCGATGGCCTCTCGACTGTGGATACCATCCAGGTATCCGTGGACGACAGTAGTAGCAGCAGCAGCAGTGGTGGTGGCGGTGGTGGCTGCACCATGGGTTCTGGCAATGGTCCTCTCGATCCCATGTTGCTGCTGTTGGTGGCATTATCAGGATTGATTATGTTCAGGAAGAAAGCTCAGTCTCAAACTTGAAGTGCAATACATCATAGGAGACATTCGGATGCCGTGGTGAACAATGCGCTACGCTGGCCCGACATGACCGCCCATCAGAAAAAGGCCGCGAAAGAGTACCGAAAGAGGACCGACAGGCGTTACTCGATGTGCCGCAACAGGATAGTGCAGCACGTGATGTTCAATGGCCGAAGGCGCCGGTATTTCTCACCAAGAAACCAGATCGAGCGTGACGTTGACGGCGCCTGGAAACACGTTGGCGCGGACGCGCCACAGTTGAACGAATGCCACAGGCATCGGCACTACCGGTGCCCAGTGGTACCCGCTCACGACGATTCCTCCGATCCCGTAGCTCACCAAGTCATTGACCCGCCACTCCCGGTAGACCCCGACATAGGCGGAAAAGCGGGCCTCGCTGTTGTAGTAGGCGCCAGCGACGGGCCGTAGCCCGAGAACTAACGCTTTATTATGCGTCCAGCCGATGCCCCAATTCTTCTCGGTGACGTAGCTGACGCCGGGAAAGTGCTCTGTGGCCGGCAGGTGCAAATAGAGCGTCTCTTCAGCAGACGCCGGCCGGGCTGCCAATAACAAAAGGATTAGAACGCCAAGGCATAGACGGTTTCGCATTCCCATAACCCCGTTTCAGGTTATTGATTCGTGGCAGGCCAAAATGCCGTGTTTGCGGCCTCGAAAACGGGGTTTTCTCTCAAATAGCGGCTATGCCGGGCCGGACTTAATCCCTTTTCAGTCAGGACGTGAGACGGATCACGATAATCGATGGACCGCTGATTGCCTTATCTGGGGAACGCCTGCGGAGTTATGGATGATCTGATGGCGATATGGAGTCCGGGCGTGCAGTGACACCTGCGCCGTTGAGGTATGCAGCCGAGGCGCTTGATGTGGGGTTATAGTATGCAGGCCCGCCGGGGTGATTGTGCTGTGGCGCCGCAGCACTAGAGATAGACCTTTTCCTCGAGTTTCATCTGGTGAACGCGCAACCGTTGATCGAGCGTGTGGGCGAATTCCGGCTATCTTTATCCAGCGCTGGCGGGCGGCGCTTCATCACAAGAGCGGCGATTGCCGGCAAGGCTGGACACCGCGGCAACAACGATGCCAACGCGAACATCCATCGATGAAAAGCTGAGCGCCCTCGATGCCCTGGCGGCGGAGCGCGACCGGTCAATTCAGCTTGCTCGAATCAAAGACGCGCTCGGTGATCGGCATTATCGGGTCGCGGCAAGGGCGGCGCGTTTGGCTGCCGACGGTTTACTCTACGAGCTGGTGCCGGATCTCATGGCCGCGTACCCGCGCTTTATCGAGCCGCCTGCCAAGCGTGACCCCAACTGCATGGCAAAAAACGCCATCGCCCGCGCACTCGTGAACCTCGAGTGCGATGACGCGGCCTTCTTCGTCGACGGCCTGCGCTATCGCCAGCATGAGCCGGTATGGGGCGGCTCGATCGACACGGCTGTCGATGTGCGCTGTAGCTGCGCAATGGGCTTGGTCGCCACCGGTTACGCACGCGCGTTGGTGGAATTAGCCGCGTTGCTCCATGACCCGGAAGCCGACGCCCGCGCGGGCGCCGCGCGAGCGATCGCCTGCGGCAACCCGCACGAGGCCGAGTTGCTTCTGCGTGCCAAAGTCCTAGCCGGTGATGCGGACGGCCGGGTCATCGGTGAATGCTTTACGGGGTTACTGGGGACGGAGCCGGAGGAGTCTCTCGCATTCGTCGCATGCTATATGTCAGATCCGGACGAGGTGGTTCGCGAACTGGCCGCTCTGGCGCTCGGCGAATCGCGCTTGGAAGGTGCATTGGAGGCTCTGCAGGAGGCCTGGAATGAGGTGTTGGTGCCGGCGGATTTCCGTCGCGTGCTGCTTCGCGCCGCGGCCATGCATCGCAGTGAACCTGCCTTCGACTGGCTTGCCTCGCTGATCGAGGAATCCAGCCCGCGCATGATCAGCGACATCGTGGAGACACTGGCACCCTATAAGAGCAACGCGAAGCTG
>JAKDMK010000472.1 GCA_030452365.1 Nitrococcus sp. | reverse complement strand
GTGAATTGCGGCCTTGACCCGCGCATTGAGCTCGCTGTTGGATACACCCTGCACGTGCACCGGCCCCACATTGGGCACGAAGATATTGCCCTGCGCATCGACCGGCAGGACTTGATTGATCTCCACGGCGCCCCAGGCGCGCAAGGTCACTCGATCACCCGGCAGAATGCGATAGGTCGGATTCAACCCGGAGCCGCGTGCGCCCCGGAAACCGCCGGTAAATAGGTCGGCACCGAACGGTGGAATCGCTTCTTCGTCCAAAATGCTTTCATCGTCCAATGCGCTTTGCTGCTCTACCGGGCCATGGGTGCCGGTGCGCCGATCCACCGCCGAAGGCGGCTCCAGAGCGGCCGGGATCTCTTCGGCCTTGTCGGCGCTGAAGAGATCTCCCATGCCGCTAATGACCTGCGCCGCGGCCGGAGCCGAGAGCAGCCCCAGGATCAGGCAGACCAGCGCGATCGCCGCGGGGGGTGCCCCGACAAAAAGCGCTGCACGCCGCTGCGCGCTCACTTCGTGCCCCGCCGCTGAGGTTGCCTAACGTTCGCTGAAAATACCGCTCTCCCGCCGTAGTCCAGCACTCTGACGCTCTCCCACCCTCCCTGCGGCAGCCGACAGACGAGGCCGGGGCGGCGCATACCCGCTTGCTCAATCGTGAGCTCCCGACAGGTGCGTCCGCTCGCCGCGTAGTACCGCGCGTGGGCGTATACGCTCGCCTCCGGCCCCCAGAGGCTAGCGGCCAAGAGCATGCTGCTTCCCGCCGGCGCGCTGGTGAGAAAGCTCTGCAAAGCGGGCGGCAGCGCCGAGCGCGGATCGCTGGGCGGCAAGGTGCTACACGCCGATATACCGACCAGCGCCATACACAAAAGGGCGAATCGGCGCCTCATGCCACACCTACAATACCTTGCACCGTATCCCCAAATTGCGCTGCAGCAGTTGCTGACGGGCAACCGAGCGCTCGGTAGTAGCGAATTACTGCTTCATTTCGTGCTTGACGGCGGCGCTCACGCGCGCCTGAGGTTCGTATGCGGGCAGCAGCATGCACTAAGATGCATGGCAAAAAAACCGAATAAGTCACACGCAATGCATAAAGAAGCGATAACGGTTAAACTAACGCAGTTGGACTAGATTTGGCGGATGCGCTCATGGAAACGATCAACATTCACCGCGTACCCAATTGGCGACTTCCTCCGCGGTGCCTGGCGGTACAGACGCCGGCTGGTCGGCCCCTCGGACTCTTTGCCCATTGCCGGGCCGGATCCCGGGCAAAGCCTTCAATCGAGCCAGCGCCTCATCGTCCGACGGGCGCGTTGCGAGGCACGGGGGCAACAGCCGCCCGACTGCGCGTCCGCGTGAAGCAATTGTAAACTCCTCACCCGCCTGCGTCCGCCGCAGGTATTCGGACAAGCGCTTCTTCAATTCCCGAACTGAAACTTCCATCGGTAGTGTCTGTAGCCACGTATGGAGGGATGCGGCCACGAATGGTGGCGCCGTCAAACCTCGTCAGGCTCGGCGCTGAGCGTTTGCAGATGTTTGCGGGTAAGCGACTGAAAGCGGGGCGTCAGCCCAGCATCCTCGTAGATCGGATCGCCTTGTTCGTCTTCCGAGACGATGCGGCTGCCCTGCACGTACGGGAAGGCCGCCTCGATCTCATCGAGGGCGGTGGAGAGCAAATCCGTGATGATGTCCTGCTCCGATCGCCCAGGAAACATCTCCGCAAGCGTAGCGAGCTTGGCGGCATCATGCATCGGCAGGCGCACCAAGTAGGCCTTGTGCGTGCGCCGCTCTGCAGCCGATTTCTCCCAGGTTTCGAGCAACTCTCGAAACTTCATACACCTTCTCCCCTTCTCAGGGCGTGGATCTCAAACTACTGAACCTTGGCGCACACCAAATCAGGCACGATTCGGTTCATGCGCGGCGAAGCAATCAATCGAGGAGTCGTTAGCCAGACGGCCGATGCTAGCCGAAGGCCGCTCGCAGGTCAGCCTCGCACCTGTAGTCGATTCGACCCAACGGGAAGCCACCAACCGTCAGCAGTTGCGGCGCGCGAGCCCCCATTCGGAGCCAGGACGGCTACTCTCCAGCGATGGTCATACCCTCGACCAGCACCGAACCGGTGCGTATATTGCCGCGGATATCGACATCTCGGCCAACCGCGCGGATGTTCTCGAACATCTCTCTGAGACGCCCTGCGATGGTGATTTCCTCCACTGGAAAGGCCACCTCGCCGTTTTCCACCCAAAAACCAGCCGCGCCCCTGGAATAATCCCCTGTAACCGGGTTCACTCCCTGTCCCATCAGGTGGCTGACTACCAGGCCCTGATGCATATCCTGGAGCAGCTGCGGGTAGTCCATGGCGCCGGGCTCAACGACAAGATTATGGATTCCGCCCGCGTTACCCGTGGTCTGCATTCCAAGCTTGCGAGCCGAATAGCTCGACAGGACATAGCCGCGCAGTATCCCATGCTCGATCAGGGTGCGAGGTTGTGTCGCCACACCTTCCCCGTCGAAGGGCGCGCTGCCGAGCGCGCCTTGCAAATGGGGTTGCTCCTTGATTGTGAGCCAGTCCGGAAACACCCG
>JAKDMK010000471.1 GCA_030452365.1 Nitrococcus sp. | reverse complement strand
CAACACTGGGAAAAGCCAGACGCAGCGCGGCCTCGACTCTTTGTGTGCCGAGGCCGAGTGGGCGCAGATCAGGGCTCGCGCACTGCGGGCAATGAGTGTTCACTGGGCGTTCGTAGCCGCAGTGATGACAGCGAATGCGTTTGCTTGGTTGATGATAGGTTAGCCGGGCATCGCAGCGCTGACACAGCGCAATCCAGCCGCACTCATGACACAGCAGGGTCGGTGCGAAGCCGCGGCGGTTGAGCAAGAGCAGCGTCTGCCGGCCGCAATCCAGATGCACTTGCAGCCGTTGCTGCAACGGTTGGGATAGCCCCTCGCGCAGTGGTTTGCCGCGCACGTCGAGGATGCGAAAGCTGGGTGTTGCGGCTCCTCCCGCCCGCTGCGGCAGCCGCAGCTGCCGATAGCGGCCCCGGCGCACGTTGTACAACGTTTCGAGCGAGGCGGTCGCCGAGCCCAGCACGATCGGGATTGCCAGGCGTCTGGCGCGAACGACAGCGAGATCACGGGCGGAATAGCGAAACCCGTCCTGTTGCTTGAGTGACGTATCATGCTCTTCGTCGACGATGATCAGCCCCGGGCGCGCAAGCGGCGCAAATACCGCCGAGCGGGTGCCGATGATGACCGCGGCTGCGCCATTGCCGGCGGCGAGCCAGGCGCCTAGCCGCTGCGCATCGGAGAGGCCCGAATGCAATAGGATCAGTGGCTTATCGAGCCGGCTTGCAAACCGTGCCACGAGCTGCGGCGTAAGCCCGATCTCCGGCACCAGGAACAGCACCTGTCGCCCGGCGCTGAGAACGGCCTCGATCGCAGCCAGGTACACCTCGGTTTTGCCGCTGCCGGTCACGCCTTCCAACAGCAGTGCCTGATAGCCGTTCAATGCCCTGGTGATCGCCTCTACCGCCTTGCTCTGCGCCGGATTGAGCGCTGGCGCGGGTGCCCGGACGTGATTATGCCGTAGTCCGTAGTCCGGCACCTGCAAAGCCTCGGCCCAACCCTGAGCGACTAGGCGAGCAAGGGCGCTGCGCCAGGCGCTGGACGTTGCCGAAAGATCGGCGCGAGGGAGGGGCCGTGTCGATTGCTGCAGCATTGCCAGCAGCTTTGCCTGGCGCGGGGCGCGCTGATGCAGGCGGCTCGCGGCGATCTCCCGCCCGGCTGGTGTGATTTGCCATACCCGTTCGAAAGCTGGTTCGGCCGCCCGGCCACGACGCAACAAGCTCGGTAATGCCGCGGTCAGGCACTCGCCGACGGGGTGCTGATAATAGCGGCTCGCCCATAACAGCAATGCCATCAATTCTGCTGGAAGGACGGGACGGGTATCGAGCACCTGTTCTATTTCGCGCAGGCGTGCCGGCTCGCTCGGTTTCGGCGTCACTACTGCAGTGACGAGCCCAACCACACGGCGGCTGCCGAACGGCACCAGGACACGGCCACCGACGCAAGGATTTGGCGCAGCGGCCGGAAGCCGATAATCGAACAGTTTGTAAAGTGGAGAAGGTACGGCAACCTGAACGATTGCGGCGCGATCGGACATGCAATCACCGCTTGGCGTGATGAGGCGAGCAATTGTTTCGCTGCCATAGCGTAGTTGCACTAGGGTGGCGCGATGATTAGGGTCTTTTGACATCCGCCCACTACGTCGCGCCGGCGGCCGTTTCGAGCCAGCGCAGCCCGCCGGCGGTGATGATAAGCTAGTGTCGCCGCCCAAGGGTCAAAACCCGGGGAACGATATGTTTTGCGCATCGGCGTCATCTGCTCTGGCCGGCGACGGCGCCGTTGCGAGTCAGCGCTCGTGTACGCCCGGGATGATCGTGTCTAGGCACTGCCCCATTGGCATTGCGAGGTGTTTGCATGGCGCGCATAGCATGCGTTCTGTCATCCATTGTGTTGCTCGCCTGCATGCCGATCGATATTGCGTCCGCGAGCGAGCAGGGACCGATCGGTGTTTGGCTTAATGAAGAATCAAGCGTGGCCGTACGCATCGCGCGCTGTGGATCCGGGCTCTGCGCTCGCATCGTCTGGCTCGCCAAGCCTTATCACGACAACGGAGAGCTCAAGCGTGACCGGCACAACCCCGACTCTGGGAAGCGTCAGCAACCCCTCTGCGGGTTGCGGATGGCCTGGGGGTACCGGCAAAAAGACGATCATTTGTGGAGCGGCGGCGTGATCTACGTCCCCAAGGAGGGTGAGACCTATTCGAGCTCCCTGTCACTCGTCGCGCCCGATAAATTACTGGTTCGCGCTTACATTTTTATGCCGCTGTTTGGCAAGACCGTGGTCATGCACCGCACCACACCGCCGGACCAGGACTGCCCGCGCCAGCCGCAGACGCGGGACGTGCTGACAGGCGCAATGCCTGCGCCATGATTAGGCGCGCGTGGCGCGCTGCTCGGTAGCTACCAGCTCGCTGGCGGGCGCCTCGCAAGTAAGCTTCCAGGGTAGGAAAAGGCCAGCCCGGGAGCTGGGATCGTGGGTTCAGCCGCTGCTGGAAGAACCCGATGCGTCCGGTTGTGGCAGGCTCGCCTGCAGATCGGCAAAAGCCTGGCCGATGGTGTCGATCTGATCGGGAGTATGGGCCGCGCTGACGCTGCAACGAAC
>JAKDMK010000106.1 GCA_030452365.1 Nitrococcus sp. | reverse complement strand
CGCGCCTGAAGGCGTAGAGTCAAATGATAGCGACCTTCCGCGGCCAATTCCCCATCGCCGGCAAGCTGCAGCAGCCCGCCGTTATTGGTGAGCGTGACGCGAGTCCCGGCCCCGTCCGCGGGCCGCAACCGCACGATGACGTCGCCCAGGGGAATGCCGCCAGCGAGATTGAGCGTAGCCTCGCGCCAGGTAATCCGGCCCTGAGCCGACTGCAGACGCGCAGCTTTCACGCGCAGCCGCTCTAGCAATACCTCGACCCGACCGTCGGCGATGACAGCGAGCTCCGGGAGGCGCGCCCATTCGAGCAGCGTGTCGACTTTTGCCTCGACCTTTAGTCCGTCCGCCGTCAGGCCATCGCCCAGCGCAAGGCCTAGCCGCGCATCGAGCCCGCCATGCGGTAGATCGGCGCGTACCCGGAACGCCACGGTGCGACTCAGCAGCGCCAACGGCGAGAACTCCCAATGAACCGCGCGCAAGCGCTCGCCGGCCACCATGACAGCCGCGGCGCGACCACTCCAGATGGAGCCCTCGACACCATATAGCCGGACTGGCACCGCATCCGAGGCCAACGACCACGCCACCGCCGCCGGCATATAGGCAACCAGAAACACGGCGTAGGCAAGCAAGCCGACCGGCAGCAGGATGGCGAAGCACCGCGGGCACTTCATTGCGTCATCGTCTTCAGCACGAGTTGCACGGTTACCTGACCCGGCTGCTCACCGCGCCGGACGGTGGCGGTATCGACCACCACGCCGTAGTCGCGGCGCAGCCCTGCTAGCCAGCGGATCATCGCATCGAAAGCCACCTGATCGAGGCTAACCCGCACCTCGCCGTCCCCGGCCGGATCAATGCGCTGGATGGCATCAGCCAGTCCCGCCGTCCCCGCGCTGCGCTCGACCAGCGCATAGAGCGCCTCTGGGGCCTTCGCGCGCGTCTGGTTCGCCTGCAGTGCCATCACCTCGCTGGCCGCCCGTTGCAGGTAATCAAGATCATCCTGCTGGGCTTCCAGTAACCGCCGCAGCTCATCGACTCCGCGCTGGGGTGGCAGCCAGACCAGAAAGTAGAACAGCATCGCCAACACGACAATTCCGCCCAGCGCCACTATTCGGCGCTCGCGCGGCGCCAACCCAAGCCACCACCGCCTCACGGCGCAGCCTCCACCAGCAGCCGGGCCCGCACCAGCTCGCCCTGCGCCTCGGCGCCGGCCACTTCGACGCCAAGGTTACCAGCCGCCGCCAAGCGCTGCTCCAGTGCCTGGACTCTTTGCAGGCTGTCGGTGGTCACCTCCAGCTCCAGGCTCCCGGCACGGAAGCTCAATGCCGTGATTTGAGCGTGCTCCACCGCCGCGACCGCTGGGGCCACGGCGTTGAGCAAGCCGAGGAAGCCGCCATCGCTAGCGCCGCGCAAAGCCGCCAAGCGATTCTCCATCTGCATTCGCGGCGAGCGCACCGGTGTCTTCGGGAAGGCACCCTGGAAGGTGGTTTCGATACGCGCCTGCAGCTGCTCGGAGCGACGTGCCAACTCCCACTGCTGCAGCCAGGCATGGCCTGTTGCCAGAGCCAGCAGGACCAGCGCCATTGCGGCAGGTAGCCGCCAGCGCCGCAAGCGCGCTTGAGAGTCTGCGCCGGCGGCACCCGCGCCGGTGCCTAGGCGAATCGCTCTCGCGGGATCGAGATGCGCAGCCAGCAAGACCAGCGAATCATTGATCGTATAGTGCTCGGCGGCGGGCGCCGAATCGGGAAGCCGCGGTGGCGTTTGCGCCGTCCGATACACCACCAGCCCCTGCGGCACCCCTTCCGCGGCCTCGGCCAGCGCCGCCTCAAGCAGCGCCACCATGTTGTCCGCGTCGCCGCCGAACCCAGACTCATTGCCAGTGCGGATCAGGAACCGATCACTGTCGACCAGCAGCGTCCAAGCATCGGTATGCAGCGGCAGCGCCAGCACCTCCGGGTAGATCTGCTCCATAACGACCCCGGCTTCGGCCAGCGCCTGCTCCCACCCGGCGAGCCACGCCCGTTCCAGCACGGCCACCCGCACCCGGCCGCCCGACTCACGGCTGCCGAGCGCAAAATGCAGCGAGTCCACATCGCCGGCGAGCCGCTCCTCCAGCGCGAACGGCACCGCGCGCCGTAACCGCTCCCGGTTGCGGCTGGGAATTACCGTATCGCTAAGCAGTACCGCCAGGCCGTCGGCAAGCCCCAGCACCTGCCGTCCCGCCGCGTCGGCCGCCGCCTCGGCTGGCGTGCCCCGGCGGCTGTCGGCTTCAGGCCGCCCACTGGTATCGAGCACGATCCATTCGATGAGCTCTCCCGGTTCGGCCGGCAGGCGAAGGATTAGTCGCGCTCGCATCGGCCGGAACTCCTCCCGTCAGGGCCGCGTCAGGCTGCGGTAGACCACTTGTATCGGTGCCGGCGGTGGTGGTCGGTGCAACACGCTGTAGAGACTCAGCCGCGCGCGATCGAGACTCACGCTTGCATGCACCAAAAAATACTCACTGGCCACCCCGAGCCACTGCGGCTCGATGGCCGTGGCCGCGGGCAGGGCCTGCAGGAACGCTTCGACACTGTCCCAGGGTTTCTTCTGGCGTAGCGCCAGCGCCGCCTCTAAACCCTGCGCTGAGGTTGTAGCGACCAATGAGCGTAGCACCACTAGCGGCGCCGTGTTCACATTCAAGGTGGTCGCCGACTCCGGCAGCGCGGTGAGGAACGGACCCAGCGCACGGTAGGTGGCGGCGTCGATGCCGGCCACCATACGCAGCTCGCTCGGAACGAACATCAACTGATTGGCGGCCCCGTAAGGCGGATCGAGGCGCGAATAAACGTCCCCCTCGGCACCGCCGGGAAAGCGGGGTTGAAGATCCGCATCCAACCAATCGGCAAGCGCCGCCTCCAGACCGGTCGTATAAGCCGGGTGCAGGCTTGCCAGAAGCCGGCGGAACTGCTGCGCGGCGGCCTGCGCCCTGCCCTCACCGGTCGCGGCCAAAACATTGAGGTTGAAGCGGCCCTGCAGGTCGGAGATGGCTAGCCGTATCTCGGCGGCGTCCACCTCGATGGGCGGTAGTATGCCTGCCCAGCGCTCCCCCAGGCCATCGACGCGGCTGCTGCGCCGGTCATTGTCCAGCAAAACGATAGCTACGGCTTCCGCCGCCTGGGCATAGAGCCAAGCCTGGTCTCGGGCGATGACATTCTGGGTGCGACGGATGGCAAGATGCTCTCGCCAAATCATCTCCGTGGCCGCCGTGGCGGCCAAGGCCACCACCAGCAGCGCCGTAATCAGCGCCACGCCGCGCTCGCGACGGCTGCTCACGGCGACCCCGGCAGCGCGATCAGCCGGCGGACTTCGCCGTAGTCGGCTAGCTCCAGCTCCACCGTGACGGCTCGTGGCAACGCCGGCGGATCGGCTTCCACCGGTGGCCAAAACTCCAGCCATTTTCCCTGGTAGAAAAAGCGAAACCGCAACTCGCGAACACCGGTGAGCAACACCGATCTGGCGGGCTCCTGTTGTATCGCCCGGTCGAGCACCGGCCAGCGGTAGCGCACTAATGTGCCGCCCTTGCCTGCACCATAGCCCACGCGAATCAGTGTGCTACGTCGCAGCGACAGCGGGTTGGGCATGCCGGCACGGGTGAAACGCACGCTATCCACCTTGGTGAGCATGGCCGGAACTTGGTCGCGCAGCGCATCGCGTACGGGGCGCGGCACGGCTTGGGCGAAGTCGCTGGCGATAAGGGTAAACGCGCGCTGCAAGGCACTCAGCCGCTCAGCCTCGGCATCAGCCGCGGCGCCGCTCGCCAACACCGCGCGCAGACCGCCATAGGCCATCACCGAGACGAGCGCAAAGATTGCCGTCGCCACTATCAGCTCGATGAGCGTGAACCCCCTCGCCCGCATTGCAATCTATGCTCCCCCTGCACTGCGCGAAGCCTCTATCCCATGCACCCGGGGAGTCCGGCCCGTCACCCGTCACCCGTCACCCGTCACCCGTCACTTGTCACTTGTCACTTGTCACCTGTCACCCGCCACTTCCCCCCGCACGCGGGGGAGCGGGTATGGACGTTGCGCCGCCTTGGAGGCCGGCCTCCGGCGGCTTGCGCAGCAACCCCGTAACCCGACTGAGGCTCTGCTCCTCGTCCTCCGGGTCGTAGACGCTCACGTCTGCTCGCCGCAGTTGCGGGTAGGAGGTTTCACGAATCTCCACATGCACCGGCCACTCCCGCCCGGCGAAGCGGCGCCGGCTATCCTGCTCCCCGGTATTCCAGACATCGCGGAGCTGCATCGAGGTGAGTTCGTTCATGGCCACCCAATGAGAAAAGGTCCGATCCCGCAGCCACGCGACTCCGGCGCTGGACTCGGAGGCCGCCTGGATCAGCGCACCCAGCGCTATGGCGAGCACCGCCACGGCGACCAGCACCTCGATCAACGTGAAGCCGTGCTCATTGCACGCGTTGTAGGGAGAGCGAGCCATTGGTATCGCCTTCAATGCGCCAGACGCGTTCAGCCTCATCTGAAGACAGCGTCAGCTCGAAGGGGGTGATCTCGCCACTGGGATAGAGCACCACGTATGGCGCGGGGCCGCTGTTCGCTCCGCCGCCTTCCGTTGCCCTGTCGACCGGCGTGCCGGCGACAGTGATCGCCACCTGCAGCGGCTGCGGCCAGCTGCGCAGCCGCAGAGCACGATCGTCCTCGATCACGGCCCAGCCCCTGTCGGCGGCTCGCAGGAAGCGATAGCCGCCTGGGGTCAAACCGAGCCCCAGCGTTTGCGCACTCAGCACCGCCTCGTCCCGAGCCAGCTCAAGCAGGACATGAAGCCGCTGCGCGGCCGCCGCCACCTGTTCATCTTGGTTGTCGCCCAAGGCCGGCAGCGCAAGCGCTACCATCACCCCGAGAATCACCACCACGACCAGAAGTTCGATCAGAGTGAAGCCGCCGGCCCCGCCCGGTCTCCGCCAGCGCGGACGTAGATACGGCCCGCACTCAACGGTTGGCCGTGTAGAACGGGTGAGTACAGCCCGGCCCACACCCGCCGAGTAGCCGTCGTTGCCGCCAACGCTCATGGCGCTGTTCCCGCCTCGACGTCCTTGACGTTGCTGATGTCAGCGTCCTGGTCTTCGCCGCCCTGGCGGTGATCCGCGCCCAGGGTGAAAATCTGCGGCCGGCCGCCGGTGTCCTGCGAGCCAAGGTATTCGTAAGGGCGCTCCCAAGGATCCTCGGGCAACTCCTTAAGATAGCCGCCCGAATTCCAGTTCTCCGGCACTGGCGGCGCCGTGGGGACGGTCACCAGTGCCTGCAGGCCCTGCTCGGTGGTGGGGTAGCGGTAGTTGTCGAGCTTGTAGCGTTCCAGAGCGTTCTCGATGGCGCGAATGTCATGGTGTGCTTTGGTAATCCGCGCCTCCTCGGGAGCGCTCATGATGTTGGGTACGACGAAGCTGGCGAGAATAGCCAGGATCACTACCACCACCATGATCTCGATTAGCGTGAAGCCGCGCTGGCCGAGGTATACGAAACGCTTCATAGCCCTAATTCTCCTCTCCTAATATAGCTCAGCGTACGAGCTGGTTGAGCTCGAAGATGGGCAGCAGAATAGCCAACACGATCACGAGCACCACGCCGCCCATGGCGACGATTAGCGCCGGCTCGAACAGCGCTAGCAGCATCCCGATAGTACGCTCCACCTCCCGCTCCTGGCTGACCGCGGCTCGCTCCAGCATGTGCTCCAGACGCCCGCTGCCCTCACCGCTCGCTGCCAGGTGCACCATCATGGGTGGAAATTGGCCGCTCGACTCCAGCGCCGGTGCGATGGCGCTGCCCTCGCGCACACGACCGGCAGCCTCTATCACTGCGGCGCGCATGGGCCGATTGGCGATAACTCCGGCGGCGATGCGCAGCGCTTCAAGCACCGCGACGCCGCTGCCGAGCAGGATGCTGAAGGTACGTGCGAAGCGGGCCGCGTTGAGCCCGCGCACCAGGCGCCCTGCCAGCGGCAATCGCAGCAGCACCAAATCGACCCGGCGCCGGAAACCCTGCCGGCGCCAGAACCACGCACAAGCGGCGAGTGCCCCTGCCGCGGCCAGTGCCAGCCAGATGCCGTTTATACGCAGAAAGTCGCTCACCGCGATCAGACCCTGGGTGAGCGCAGGCAGGCGCTGGTCCATGTCCTCGAACACCCGTGTGACCTTGGGCACCACGTAGGCAAGCAGCAGCGTAACCACCGCCAGCGAGATGACGATCAATGCGGCCGGGTACGCCAGCGCCTGCTGCACCTTCCCGCGCAGCTGCTGGCGCTGCTCAGTGTAATCCGCCAGCCGCTCCAGCACCACGTCCAGCCGGCCGGTATGCTCGCCGGCCGCGACGGTGGCGCGGTAGAGTTCGGGGAAGGCGCCGGGGAAACGCCCGAGCCCGTCGGCAAGGCTGTTGCCCTCCACCACGCTGGCACGCACACCAGCCACCAGAGCACGCAGGCCGGCGCGCTCGGTCTGGGCGCCGGCCGCCCGTAGCGCCTCCTCCAGCGGCAAACCGGCGCCGATCAAAGTGGCAAGCTGACGGGTCAGCAGCGTCACGTCTGCCACCGACACCCTTGCCCGCCGGCCGCCACCCCGGCGCCGCTCGCGAACTTCATCGACTGCGACCGGTATCCAGCCGCGCTCCCGAATCTGCTGGCGTACATGGCGGGCGGTATCGCCTTCCAGCACGCCACGGCGCTGCTTGCCGCCGGCATCCAGCGCCGAATACTCAAAGGCCGTCATGACTCAACCGCCCTGGCCGAGCGTAGGGCACGTGGAGCGAAGCGTGCCGCACCGTCCGCATGTGGATACCATCACCTCACTACCTCGCTATCCCTCCACCGTCACCCGCACCATCTCCGCCAATGTCGTCTCCCCGGCCAGCACCCGGCGCACGCCATCCTCACGCAGGCTCGGTGTGGTCCGTCGCGCATGCGCCTCCAGCGCCTGTTCCCCAGCGCCGTCATGGATGAGCGCGCGCATCGCCTCATTCATCACGACCAGTTCGAAGAGCCCGGTGCGACCGCGGTAACCAAGCCCGTTGCAGCGCTCGCAACCCGAGGCAGCAAATACTGTCGGCGCCTCGGCGACCGCAATACCAAGGGTTTCGCATTCTGCCTGGGCGGCGCTGTGAGGCCGTCGACAGTGCTGGCATAGCCGGCGTACCAGTCGCTGGGCCAGCACGCCCACCAGGCTGGAGGAGAGCAAGAAGGGCTCCACCCCCATGTCGCGCAGCCGCGTAACGGCCCCCACGGCGGTGTTGGTGTGCAGCGTCGAGAGTACGAGATGGCCGGTAAGCGAGGCCTGCACCGCAATCTCGGCAGTTTCCAGATCGCGGATTTCGCCCACCATGACCACGTCCGGATCCTGACGCAGGATAGCGCGCAGGCCGCGGGCGAAGCTCATGTCCACCCGGGTGTTCACCTGACTCTGACCGATACCGTCGAGGTGATACTCGATGGGATCCTCTACCGTAAGGATATTGCGGCTGCGCTCGTTGAGCCGGGTTAGCGCCGCATACAACGTGGTGGTCTTGCCGGAACCGGTGGGTCCGGTGACCAGCAGGATGCCGTGGGGGCGCTGGACGACGGCGTCCAAGC
>JAKDMK010000470.1 GCA_030452365.1 Nitrococcus sp. | reverse complement strand
ATAGCTCAGCTGGGAGAGCGCTTGCATGGCATGCAAGAGGTCGGCGGTTCGATCCCGCCTGGCTCCACCAAAACCGACCGTTGCCGCTGGGTTGTGCTGAGCGGCGCGAGCATTTGGTTAGGACTTAGAATTAAGCCCTGGCGCTGTGCCGAAAGATGCCGAATTAGACTATCCGGCGTGGATTTTAGCTAGCCCGTCTAAAGTTTCCCGATCAAGCGCTAGATATCATACGGCCACCGCTCGTGTGGCCACAGGTCCCGGTGGCATCGTATTGCGCTTCGTCCGCGTCCGCCGGCTCTCCATGAAGCAGGCGCAACTCAGCACCGACAAGCGCCTGACTGCGGCGAATCGCCAGACCATTGCCTTCATTGAGCGCACGCACCTCCCGCAATTTGCTCAGCACGCGCTGCCACAACGCGGTAAGGTCTGCAGCCGCCTCAAGCTGCAGGAAACGCTCCATTGCCTGCGACTCATAACCGGCTTCATACAGGGCGCCCCGGCGCGCGGCCTCGGCCTGCTCCAGTGCATCGACAACGGCCAATTTATCCATCGCCACGCGCTCGATCTGCGCTGGTGAGGCTCGTTGCCCCAGCAGGCGGCACTCGCCGGCGAGCAGCTCCGCCAGCCGTTCGAGCGCCGCATTGGCATCCTCTAGGGCACACCGAATGTCACTGGCGATTACACTCATGATACGTCAGCCATCCAGCAGCTTCTCGAAGGCCGCAAACCGCTCGGCAATGCGCTCAACGTTCAGTGGGTAGTCACCGCGCGCGATGCGCGCGCGAATATCCGCCACGCGCTTCGAGTCGATCTCTGGTGTGTGCTCGAATGCCTCGTGCGCGGCCTGCACGTGGTTTAATTGAAGGCTGGAATCCAAGCGCGGGGACGATGGGGCCTTGGCCGTCGCGCCCGCCGACCCGGTTTCGGCGCGGGGACGGTGATCGGTGCCCGAGACCTGCGGCGGTGTGACACGCGGTCTGTTATCGATGGGGTTGGTCATCTCGAAAACTCCCTCAAGTCGATTGGCCTGCTGCAGCAGCGAAGCCCGGGGTTCCCCATGTCAGGCCCCTGGATCAGCGATCGACCCAAACGGGAAAAACTTTAACGGATTAAAGAATAGCATAAGCCTATAAGCTCACCTGCACCCTATCGATGCCCACCACACGACCCTCGACGATGCGCTCGGAAGAAAGATTGCGCACGCGAATAACATCCCCTTCGACACCATCCTCCAGCGCTTCCCCCTTCATCGTCACGGTCATCGTTCCAGAAGTCGCGAATAAAATCAGCTCTTGACCCCGGTGGATAAGACGCGGCGAGATCAGCAGCTGGGGCGAGAACACCTCGCCGGAACGAATTGCCTGGCGCGTCTCCAATCCGAGCAGCTGCTTTGGGTCGGTGTACCAGGCCCGAGACAAATCAGCAACATTGCGCCGCTCGTCGCGGATCGCGTCCTGTGTCAAAACGACTCCTCGCGGCAGCGGGCGCGCCGCGACCAACACCTCGAGGTGGCGAGTAATCTGTACCGGGACATACAGCCGCCACGGCTTCGGGCCCGGGCAGCGGACACCGACCGTCAATCGACCGACGCTCGGTTGCCCATTAGGCAGGAAGGGTTGCAGTGGAGCGCCACAGGCGGTCAGCCGCAGGCGCGGATCAAGGTGTTCGATGACAACGCGATCGATTACGCCCGGCCCCTGAGCCCGCTCTTGTAAATATTCGTGTACCACCTTGTGGATCGCAGCGAGCGACTGATAGCCGTCACTGGCCGCAGCGACGGCCGCGCCGCCCGCGCTGGGGAGGGCGCTCGCAAGAATGAGCGCTAGGGTAAGCCATATACCAGGAGCAGGGAACTGCCGAGCCATTGTCTGCACCATTTCTTGATCGGACCGAAGTGTATTTAGGCACTTACTATGCCAGCTTCCTGACAAGCGCAGATTCGGCGCCACGCGGGCAGCGCTTATGGCATGGATATTGCTTTCTCGCTGGCAGGATCATTGCCATGGCGAGGTCACCCGAAATGAGCATTTCCTTGGACAAATCCCTCGGTTTGCCCGCGCAGGCACTTAAGCTGCAGGCTAAACGTAGCCAGCTCCTGGCCAGCAATATCGCCAACGCGGATACCCCCCACTACAAGGCGCGCGATTTCGACTTTGGCAGCGTTCTGCGCCAGGCACGCACTGGCGGTGTGACGTTGCGCACGACGAACACTCGCCATATTGACCCTGTGGGGTTCGGCGTCGGAAATCCGACGATCAAGTATCGCGTGCCGGCGAATCCGTCGCTAGACGGCAATACGGTCGAGCTCGACCGCGAGCGCTCGCGCTTTGCGCAGAACACGCTGCAGTATCAGGCGGCACTGCATTTCCTCGGCGGCCGCATTCGAAGCCTGCTCGGCGCCATCAAAGGAGAGTGACTATGGCCCTATTCAATGTCTTCGATGTTGCCGGCTCGGCAATGAGTGCACAGGCGCTGCGACTCAATCTCATCGCCAGCAATCTGGCGAACGCCGGTACCGTGGCGAGCACGCCCGAGCAAGCTTATAAGGCCCGCGAACCGGTGTTCGCTGCCGCGCTGGCGGGTGCTCGCGGGGACACGCC
>JAKDMK010000469.1 GCA_030452365.1 Nitrococcus sp. | reverse complement strand
GACTTGAGTGTGGCCGCTTCCGGTTGTAGTAGGCCATCCAGAGGCCGATGCCGGTGATGGCGTCTCGCACCGAATCAAAGGCGTTCAAATAGACGCATTCGTACTTCAGTGACCGCCACAGCCGCTCGATGAACACGTTGTCCACCCACTGGCCTTTGCCGTCCATCGAGATCTCGATGCCGGCGTCGATTAGCGCCTGGGTCCAGTCTCTGCTGGTGAACTGGCTGCCCGGAACAGTATCGAGATCGATTCGGTGGTTTGAGCGGTAGTGCCAAGAAGAAAAGTTAAGAGGGGCCGTCTGGCTTCGCAGTGAGCTTTTGGATGGGGCGCGTCTTGCGTTGCCATAGCGACATGCTGAGGCCCGTTGGCTATCGGGACAACCTGCTGCAGCGTAGGTGGGCGTGGTGTTGCTGCTACTATTTCTCCATCTCCGAGAGGAGTCGGCCACTGGTATTAGGGGGCGGGGAACTTGAAACAATTGGACAAGTCGTAATCTGACTACGATTGGAGTCGTGAGCTCAAATTGACATCTTTTTGAAAAAGATGTATTGATCGTAGTATGGCTACGACTGGATCGCGCAAGCTAAATGCGCTCTACACCCAGCCAGTGCCGGGGACGCCGCTGACTTCGGAAGATCTGGCGGCGCTGGGCATCTCTGCGGACTTGGCCGTCCACTATGTGCGCGCCGGCTGGCTCACGCGCCTGACGCGCGGGGTGTTCTGCCGCCCGAACGACACCCTAGCCTTGCATCCCAGCCTGCTGCTGCTGGAGCGCAGGCTCGAAGGCCTGCACGTGGGCGGCAAGTCCGCGCTCGAGTGGTATGGCTTGCGCCAATACGTGCCGCAACAGCCGCTGCTGCACCTGTACGGCTGGGCAGCGGGGCATCTGCCGGAGTGGTTCACCGAGCGCTTTCCGGCTGAGTACCATCGCAAGCGCTTGTTCGACGAGCGTCCAGATGCCCTACTGCAAGTCGGCCCCTTCGAGAAGCGCAGCGGGGCGCCGCAGGTCTCGACGCCGGAACGCGCGCTACTGGAACTGCTGAGCGAAGTCGGCGTGCGCCAGCCGCTGCAGGAGGCCCGCGAACTCGTCGAAAGCGCCTACAGCCTGCGCGCCGATGTGCTGCGCGAGCTGTTGCAGCGCTGCACGAGCGTCAAGACCGTGCGTCTGTGCCTTCAGCTCGGCCGCGAGGGTTCGCTGCCCTGGGTGGCCAAGCTCGATCCAGCGACACTGCCAACAGGCAGCGATCGGCCGTGGGTGTCCAAATCGGCCGACGGCCTGCTGGTACTCAAGCCATGAACCAGACCTATCTCGATACCGCTCGCCTGCTGACGCAGGTGGCGTCCCTGGTGTTCGTGGATGATACCTTTGCACTGAAGGGCGGCACGGCAATCAATCTCTTCGTGCGTGACATGCCGCGCTTGTCGGTGGATCTCGATCTGGTCTTTCCGGACCACACGCCGCCCCGTGAACAGGCCCTGGCGCGCATCAACGACGCCATCCGGCAGGCGGCCGAGCGCTTGAACAAGCGCGGATTCCAGACGCATATGCCGGCAGCGGATGCGGGAGAAACCAAGCTGCTGGTGCGACGTGGCCGCATCGAGGTCAAGATCGAGGCCAACTTCGTGATGCGTGGCACGGTGCATCCGGTGCGGCGCGCTTCTCTCACGCCTGTCGCCCGCGATGTGCTGCTGGCTGATCTGGAGACTCCAGTGGTCTCACTGGAGGACGTCTATGGCGGCAAGCTCGTCGCGGCGATGGACCGCCAGCACCCGCGCGACCTGTTCGACGTCATGCAGCTTTTCGCGCACGAGGGCATCACGCCCGGCATCCGACGCGCCTTCGTCGTCTACCTGGCCAGCAGCAACCGTCCGGTCCACGAGGTACTGTTCCCACCGCTACGCGATATCCAGTACGACCACGAACACAACTTTCAGGGCATGACCGCTGAGCCGGTGCCGCTCGATGCGTTGCTCGCGGCCCGCGAGCGGCTGGTGCGCGAACTCCAGCAGGGGCTGGATAAGAACGAGCGCCGTTTTCTGCTGTCGCTGGCTGCCGGCGCACCCGAATGGCCGTTGCTGGGAATCGCCCATCTCGAACATCTGCCGGGGGTCCGCTGGAAGCTGCACAACCTGGCTCAGTTGCAGAATACCAATGCCAAGAAGTTTGCCGAGCAGGCCGATACGCTGGCCGCCCGGCTGGCCTCCGCCACGTTGCCGACGACGGGAGAGGGGTAAACATGGTAAACATGGATGTCCTGTATTTCCGTATTTCCCTGTATTTCCCTGGTGTATTTCCCTGGTATTTCACTCCTGCGCTAAAATTGTGGTACGTCCCCTATTTCCCCCGCGATTACCTGGGAGGCCCCTGGCTGACTCAAGCAATAGGGGACACCACATGCCACCGGAAAAATTGTTGTCTGTCCCCTATATTGTTATCTGTATCTGCGAATTACCGTGACGCCTTACCATTACACCGATTTCCATTTGCCGACCGCCTTTCTCCTTCCTACTCGGCCGTCCCCGTGGTGCTGGCCTGATGCGTCGTCGCAACTGCTTTTCCAACGCACGCAGTTGTGCATCCTCAATCAAGGGCCGGCCAATGCTTTGGTCGGTG
>JAKDMK010000468.1 GCA_030452365.1 Nitrococcus sp. | reverse complement strand
CCCGGTGGATCCAATCGGCTCGCCGGCGGCCGCAATCAGGCGGTCGAGCAGCGCCGCCGGATCCTTCCCCAATTCACCACTTAGCGCGCGTGCCGCGGAGCCCGTGACGGTCGGTTGTTCCAGCAATTGGCTGAGCAGCGACAGCAAGCCATCGCGCGCGCTTGCGGGATCATCGGCGCTATGCTCGTCCAGCCAATTCACCAATGCCTGCCGGTCAATGCGATTGCCGGTCTTTTGCTCGATCTGGTCAGCCAAATCGCCCACGAATCCGCCATCGGCCGGCGCGCCGCTGTCAGTTGCGGCGGTGCGCTCGACAGTGTCGACACTACTCAATTTCAAGGCGTTGCAAGGCAACATCTCAGATACCTCTCCAGTGACTGTCGCCGCGCCCGAACTGGCGCTGAGCAAGCTCATCGTGCAGCCGCTGATCGCGGGTGGCGTCGGCACGCTGCTCCTCGCGGTGATAACGTACCAGTAGCCGCTCCAGTGCTAGAGCGTTGCCCCGTTGCTCCAGCCAGGTCCGTTGCAGTGCGTCCACGTCGGTCTGCAAACGCGCGAGGCTCTGCTGTTGCTGGCCAATGGCCTCATCGATGCGTGCCAGGAAGGCGTTATAGTCACGCAGGCGGTAGGCATCAATGCCGCGTCCAGCCGAGACCGCGAGCTTCTGCTCGTACTCGCGGCGAAATCCGCGCAGCTGTGCCAAGCGCTCGCGCTCCTGATCCAATACTTCGCGCCTCGCGGCATAGGCTCGAGCGAGCTCCGTCGCGCTCTCGCTGGCAAGGCGATGTACCGGCTGCATTCGTTTGGACCGCTTCATCGGTCAACTTCCGTGACATCCCGGCCCGTTCCGCCGAGCAGGGTCAGCAGTTCCGCGACGCTCTCATCGAAGCCCACGGCCTGGTTGATGTCCTGGCGCAGATAGCGGGTGAGTTGTGGCTGGTAGGAAATGGCCTCGTCCATGCGGGCGTCGCTGCCCGCCCGGTAGGCACCGACATTGATCAGATCCTGATTCTGGCGATACAGTGAATAGAGGCTTTTGAATCGCTGCACAGCCTCGATCTGATCCGCCGCGATGATATTGAGCATGGCGCGGCTAGCGGACGCTTCGATATCGATGGCTGGATAGTGCCCCGTGTCAGCCAGCCAGCGACTTAGCACGACATGACCATCCAGTATCGCGCGTGCGGCATCGGCAACCGGGTCATTCTGATCGTCGCCTTCGGTCAGCACGGTGTAGAAAGCGGTAATCGAGCCGCCACCGTCGGCGCCGTTGCCGGCCCGCTCCACCAGCTGGGGCAGCTTGGCGAAAACCGACGGTGGATAGCCCTTGGTGGTCGGCGGCTCGCCGATGGCGAGACCGATCTCCCGCTGGGCTTGGGCATAGCGGGTCAGGGAATCCATGAGCAGCAGTACCTGACAACCCTGATCACGAAAATACTCTGCGATGCTGGAGGTCAATAGCGCGCCATGCAAACGCATCAGGGGGGAGGTGTCTGCCGGTGCGGCGATCACAACCGCCCGCGCGAGCCCCTCGCGACCCAGGATGTGATCGATAAACTCCTTGACCTCGCGGCCGCGCTCGCCGATCAGCCCCACGACCACGACATCGGCGTCGGTATAGCGGGTCATCATGCCGAGCAGCACGCTCTTGCCCACCCCGCTGCCAGCGAACAACCCCATGCGCTGCCCGCGGCCGACCGTCAGCAACGCATTGATGGCGCGGATACCGACATCCAACGGCCGCTCTATCGGCGCCCTGGATAGCGGGTTGATCGGCTGGCCGATGAGCGGTACCACTGCATCGGCCAGCGGCATTCCCCTGCCGTCGAGCGGCCGGCCGGCACCATCGAGGACCCGACCCAGCAAAGCCGTGCCGACGCGAGCCGCACAGGCCTCGGCCTGCGGTATGACCCGAGCGTTGGGCGTCAGCCCGTGCAGCGGCCCGGTAGGCATCAGATAGAGCTTATCGCCGGCAAAACCCACTACCTCGACCTCCACTTGGGCGCCCGCACTACCGATAACCGTACAGCGCGATCCCACGGCGGCTTGGCAGCCTTCGGCCTCGAGCGTCAGACCAACCATGCGCTGCAGCTGCCCCTCCACGACAAGCGACGGTCGACGCACCCGCTTGCGGTATGCACCGAGCCGCTCCAGCCAACGCGCGCCGCGCTCAGTGATCGGGCTCATGCGATCCTGCGCCGGGCCCATGGTGCCGTGCGTCACCGAGCATCTCGGCCGCCAGCACCGCCAACCGGTGATCGAGCGTGGCATCCACACGCGAATGGGCGGTATTGATGATGCACCCCCCGCGGCTAATGCCGGGGTCGTCCACCAGTTGCCAGGCCATCTCGCCCGCGCCCAGCACCGCACGAATGAAATCCGCGTCTTGCGGATGCACCTGCACCCTGATCTTGCGTGCCGAAAGCGGCAGCAGCGCGATCGCCTCGCGCATGATGCTCACGATCTCCCCAGGCTGGATCTGCAGCTCGCGGCGGATGATCTGCTGCGCCAGGCATAAGGTCAGCTTGACGAGCTCATGCTCGACGGCGTCGTCGAGCTCGGCGGCGGGCTGCGCCAAGCAATCGAGTAACGCGCGCATACGCCGGACCAACTCGCT
>JAKDMK010000105.1 GCA_030452365.1 Nitrococcus sp. | reverse complement strand
GGCAAACAACCATGGCTTACGATGGATCGAGCACACGAGGCCACCTGCATCCGCATGACCTTGGGGCTGACGAGCGCGACGGGCTCGCCGAGCACGATCGTGCTCAGCGCCCGAACTGGGCGCCTGATGCGCCTACTGAACAATCGCATGGCGCTATAGAAGAAGTTGGGATCGAAGTCCGGAACCTGAATTTCTTCTACGGTAAGTTCCAGGCACTACAGGAAATCAACCTGGAGATGCATGCGCGCAAAGTGACGGCATTCATCGGGCCTTCCGGCTGTGGCAAGTCGACCTTGCTGCGAACATTCAATCGCATCTATGAGCTCTATCCAAGCCAATACGCGACTGGAGAAATCATAATCAACGGCAACAATATCCTGCATAAACGCCAGGATCTGAACCTCCTGCGCGCGCGAGTCGGGATGGTGTTTCAGAAGCCAACACCGTTTCCCATGTCGATCTATGACAACATCGTCTTCGGCGTGAAGCTCTATCAGCGCCTCGGCCGACATGACATGGACGAGCGCGTGGAGTGGGCGCTCAGGAAGGCGGCGTTGTGGGACGAAGTCAAGGACAAGCTCAAGCAAAGCGGCACGTTGCTCTCTGGCGGCCAGCAGCAAAGGCTTTGCCTTGCGCGTGCGGTTGCGGTCAAACCAGAGATTCTACTGCTGGATGAACCGGCCTCAGCCCTCGATCCAATCTCGACGCTGAAAATCGAGGAGCTCATCGAGGAGCTGAAAAGCGAATACACGATCATTATTGTGACCCATAATATGCAGCAAGCGGCCCGTGTTTCCGATTACACGGCCTTTATGTACCTGGGCCAGCTGGTGGAATTCGCGGACACGGATACAATCTTCACGCGGCCACGCGAGAAACAGACCGAGGACTATATTACCGGCCGTTACGGCTGATTTCGACGGCACCGCTATTGTCAGTGTCGTGCCGCGGCCCGGGCCTGAGAATACTTCTGCAAACATCAGTAACCACGAAACCCACGTCCAATCGGGCATAAGCCCGGGGTGCGCCATGGACAAGATGAGCTTCTCTCACCATATATCTCACCAGTACAACGCGGAGCTCTCGAAGATCGTCAACAACGTCATGCGCATGGGTGAGCTGGTGCAGCAGCAGCTTGCCGATGCAATGGTGGCCTTGGTGGAAGGGGACAGCGCGCGTGGCGAGCAGGTGGTGACGAGCGACTACAAGGTCAATGCCTTCGAGGTGCGCATCGATGAGGCGTGCACCCACGTGCTTGCTCGCCGGCACCCCGCCGCCAGCGACCTGCGCCTTGTCATCGCCGTAGTCAAAACGATTACCGATCTGGAGCGCATCGGCGATGAAGCCGAACGCATCGGCCGCATGGCTCTGCACCTGCTGGAGGCGGATCGTCGTCGCAGTCCAATGGAGGAGGTGGCCGCCCTCGGCGAGCTGGTGCAGAAGATGCTACACGGGGCGCTGGAGGCTTTTGCCCATATGGATGCCGCGCAAGCCGTCAAAGTTGCCCAGGAGGATAACCAGGCGGATGCGCAGTATGAGGCTATCGTGCGGCATCTGATGCAGTCCATGGAGGAAGACCCCAAGTCCGTGGCATCGATCATGGATATCCTCTGGTCGGCGCGCTCACTCGAGCGTATCGGCGATCGATCATGCAACATTTGTGAGTACGTGGTCTACTTCGTTCTCGGCAAGGACGTGCGTCATACCAGCTTCGAGCAGATGGCCGCGGAGGCTACGGGCGATCGTCGCTGAGCAGCAGGAATTCCAGCAGCGCCTTTTGAGCGTGGAGCCGGTTCTCTGCCTCATCCCAGACCACGCTCTGCGCGCCATCGATCACCTCGGCCTCCACCTCTTCGCCTCGATGCGCCGGCAGGCAGTGCATGAATAACGCCTCCGGGTCGGCGAGCTCCATGAGTCCGTCGGTGACCCGATAAGGCGCCAGATCATGCAGGCGTTGCTCGCGCTCACTCTCCTGGCCCATGCTCGCCCAGACATCAGTGACCACCAAATGGGCTCCGCGCATGGCCTCACTGGGCTCGGGGATGAGCTCGATGCGCGGATCGGCAAGCCATTGCGGGGCTGGGGCATAGGCCGGCGGACAGCATACGCGCAACTGGAAGTCGAGTAAGCAGGCGGCATTGATATAAGAATGACACATGTTATTGCCATCTCCCACCCAGACGACGGTTCGTCCGCGGATATCATCACGGTGTTCCCAATAAGTCTGTATGTCGGCTAGCAGCTGACAGGGATGGGATTGGTCACTGAGACCATTGATGACGGGCACGCGTGAGTATTCGGCGAAGCGTGTCAGAACCTCGTGCCCAAAGGTGCGGATCATTACCGCGTCCACCATGCTCGAGATCGACCGCGCCGTATCCTCAATGCTCTCGCCGCGGCCGAGCTGGGTATCCTCGGGAGATAGAAACATGGCATGCCCGCCGAGTTGTACCATGCCGGCCTCGAACGATACCCGGGTACGAGTTGAGCATTTGTCGAAAATCATGGCTAAAACGCGACCCTTGAGCGGTTCATGAACCAGCCCGTCGCGACGCATGCGTTTGAGCTGTGTACCGCGGCGGATGAGCGCGTGCAGCTCATCGGTGGTGCAGTCGGTCAAGCTCAGGAAGTGACGCGGGTTCATAGTCATCCTCTTTGCGTGGCGCGGCTGTTCGCTAGGAATCCAGGGACGAAACGATCTCCGTGTGGGTGATCTGCTGCGCCTCCTCGTCCGAGATAATCATCGGCAGCCCGGTAAAATAAAAAAACAGCCTCGCGGCTGCTGTCTACTTACTCGATTATAGTTGTCAGCGCGGGCGCGACAAGCGCCCGCGCCGTTTTCAGACCTAATTCTCGAAGTTCTGATTGACGAACTTCCAGTTGACCAGATTCCAAAAGGCCTCCAGATACTTAGGCCGTGCGTTGCGGTAATCGATATAGTAAGCGTGCTCCCAAACGTCGCAGGTCATCAGCGGCATAACACTTTCATTGGTCAGCGCCGTTTGCGCATCGTCGGTTTCGAGGATGGCCAATTTGTTGTCGGACTTGTTCTTGACCAGCCAGCCCCAGCCGGAGCCGAAATTACCGGCTGTCTTCTCGTTGAACTGCTTGCGGAAGTCATCGAATGAACCGAAGCTCTCGCGAATCGCATCCGCGACGGGCCCGTTGGGATCACCACCGGCATTGGGCGCCATGCTGTTCCAGTAGAAGGTATGGTTCCAAACTTGAGCGGTTTGATTGAAGAGCCCGCCGGAGGCCTTCTTAATGATGGCCTCGAGCTCCATGTTCGCGTACTCGGTGCCCTCGATGAGCTGATTGGTCTTGTCCACGTACGCCTTGTGGTGCTTGCCGTGGTGATATTCCAAGGTCTCCTGGGAAATATACGGCTCCAACGCATTGATCGCATAAGGTAGCTCGGGTAGCTCGATCTTCATGACTGACTCCTTTGAGTGGTTGTTGCTATTCAGACGATGGGAATTCGCTAGCAATCGCTGCCAAGTACGAATTCTCTGTGAAGGCGCCGCAGGTAGCTTCGGTCCATCGGGCTTGGGCGGGATAGTCGCAGCTATACGCGATGACGAACCTTTAACAGATTCGCCTTGCCGTACCACGGCTCACTGAGTTTGGCAGAGAATGAGGCGAGAATGTTCCCGTTTGCATAGACTCGAACACGACCATGTCCTGATGGAGTACGGAACCATTTCGCCACCGAGTGTCGAAGTCTAAACACCGCTACCCGATGTTTCAACATCAGCGACAGGCGCGCCTTAGCTCATTCGAGAATTGCCGCCGCGCGCTGCCGGGAAGGTAACCCCACTCGTGCGCTCGCAGCGATGTTGTTCTCCCCTTCCCGATCGACTGTGCCATCCCGGATGATTGCATTGCGACCGAGGTCGCGGATACTCTGCACCGTTTGGCGGCATCTTGCCGGTCTCAACCGCAGGTTTATCATTACAAACCATGAGCTCTAACACGGAAGACCGGGTGGAACAACTGGCCCAACAGCTATCGCGGGGTCTGGATCGGATTGAAGCGGCCGCGCCATTCGCAAAAGCCAATCATCTAGCGCGCATCTGGGACGTAGCGATTCGGCTGCTCAAAAAGCCCACCGGGGTGGAAGCTCTCTATGCGCAGGCGTCGCGTTTCGACTCCGCGGGAGTTTTTTACGGTGGTGACTGGGATCAGCCGGCTTCGCTGCAGCCGAGTCTGGTAACCACGGCGCTCCACGGTCAAGCGCATTCCATCGCCACCGAAACCCTCAGCGAGCTGCGCCTGCTCGCCATCGCCACGGGCGAGGCGGATAGCGAAGCGATCTCGGCGGCCGAGGCCCGCGGGTTTCTGGAATCCGTGCTGGCCCTCAACCTCGATCTCCTGTTTACGATCTCCTCAGAGGCCAGCCGTGCGCAGCGAACGCCGCTCACCGAGGGCATTCACCGCCTGTTTCGCTTCATCGCCGACCGACTGGGAATGGGCGGCGTGCTGGCGAGCCTGGTGGAAGAAGCCGCGCGATTGCTATTGCAGCAACCGATCATGGTCCATCGGATCAAGGCGATGATAGAGGCAGCCGCCCATGGTCTGCCGGAAGTCGACAACACTGGAGTCCGGGACTGGACGTTGCAGCTAATCCACGCGGTGCACGGCCCCACGCCGCTCGCCCGAGACAACGAGGCTCCGGCCAGCTACGCCCGCGCGCTGGAGGGCCTGGATGCCGACGGACTCAGCGCCGAGGCGCGGGCCTTCGCGCTCTCCATGGACGCGACCGGCTTGGCTTGCCCCCAGCACGCAGTGCTGCTCCGCCACCTGAACGAGCACGGGAGCAATGCCGATCTCGCCCTCGCCCTGGGCCTGGATTCGGTCGGCCGCGACAGCCTTGACGCGTACGCAGCACTCGTGCATCGCCTGATCAACGCGGCCGTCTATCCCGAGACGGCGCATTGTCTGTACGGCCTGGCGCGACTACTGGAACGCGGTGTGCTGTTCTTTCCGCCCGCAGCCCCCGGCCTCTGGCGGCTGCTGCAGCTGGAACTGAAGCCGGAGGTCGCCAAGGCGCTGGTGGGCCAGGGCGGCCCATCGCCGCTGGCATCGCTGGTGGCCGGCACACTTAGCGTGCTTGGGCAGCCGTTGGGCGTCGGTCAGGGCGACAATCCCACCTGCCAGTCGGCGCGCGCCATCAGCCTCTGGTCCCAGAGCGATCCTGGCTTCCTGCTGGAGCTAATCACCTGGGCCGCGCGGGACAACGAGATCGATATGCACTTCGAAGGTGCGTTGCTGCGCTCCAGTGAGCTCCAGAGCGGGCTAGTGGAAGAGCTCCATACGGAGCTCGACCCAGTGTCGCTGGTGCTGGTCCCGCACCTGGACCGGATCTACGCCGAGATGGGCCGGCGCTGCGCGGGGCGGGACGAGGACGGCCACAAATGGATCAACCCGGAGTTTCACGGCTGGTGGGTCCACCGGGGCTTTGCCACCTGCATCCAGTACGCCAGCGGCGACGTGATCGACTTTGAAGGCTTTATGCGCCTGTTCCATGCCACCTATCATCCCGCCTACAATGACGGGCGGGGCTTGATCTATCCGCAGCCGGCCGGCATCGCGGCCACCGATTCGCATGGCAATTACATCGGTGCGCACGCCGTTACCATCCAGCGGGTCGCCATCGATCGCGACGACGTCATCCGTGTCTATTTCTACAACCCCAATAACGACAGCGGCCAGGATTGGGGCCAGGGCATCGTGACCTCGACCCATGGCCACCAGGAGTTCCCTGGCGAGTCCTCGCTGGCGTTCGAACAGTTCGCGGCCCGACTGTACGTTTTCCACTATAACCTGCGCGAGCAGGGCGACCCGGCGGCGGTACCGGCGCAGGAGGTGGAGCGGATCGCCACCCTTGTTCGGGAAAGCTGGGCACGCAATGTAGGCTGGCACACCGTGGTGACGGCTACGGCTGGCCAGAGATTGGCGCAGCAATTATTGGTCGGCTGATGCCTTGGAAGCTCACGCCGCGCCGATAACGACAGCGAGCGCATCCCGCCCATCAGCCGCTTGCCGGCGTGGGCCGACGGGCCATGGATCACGAGCACCCAGGACATCGCCCCGGCGTGGGCGACGATCTCCGCGCGGCCATCACGGCAGGTCGGTTCGATAAAGCTCGATTCTTACGTCTAGCGATCGGCCTGGCGCTGGTCAGTCGAGCCAGATGCGCTGGGCTGCCCAGCTCGCAGCCGCGGCGGCGCGTATCTCGGCCACGGTAGTGGCGGCTACCCTGTGCAAGTCCCCGCTTTCCTGCTGCTTGTAGTGAAATACGTAGAGCCGTGCAGCAAACTGCTCGAACGCCAGCGACGACTCGCCCTCGCGCTCGCCGTGGTGACAGGTCGAGGTGACCACGCCTTGGCCCCAGTCCTGCCCGCTATCGTGGTTGGGGTTGAAGAAGTACACGCGCCACAACCCGGCGTCGTCGCTGGCCACGCGCTGGATCGACACCGCGTGCCAGCCCACGAACACGCCATCGTGATCGGTGACCGCCACGCCGCAGGGTTGGGCGTAGACCAGATCGCGTCCACCGTTGTACTCGGGATGGTAGGCGGCATAGAAGCGCCGGATGAATGCGTCGAAGCCGCTTAGCGCTCCGCTGGCCGGATCCACCACCGCCGCGAAGCCGCGATAGACCCACCAACCGTGTTGCTCGGGATTGACCCAGCGATGCCCATCCTCGCTGCGCCCGATCGTGCGCCGGCTCATCTCCATGTAGATCTTGTCTAGATGAGGCGTGAGCAATAGCGAAACCGGATCCAGTTCGCGGTGCAATTCGCCGGCGAGACCAAACGACAGAGCGCCGGAATGGATGGTCTCGCCCTCGAACTGCGCCACCACTTCGTTGTCCCGAGCCGCGTGCGCGATCAGCGCCAGCAGGTAGCCGGCGTCGTTCTGCGACCATAGACTGATGGCGCGCGCACTCTGACAGGTCGGGTTATGCCCCTGATCCATGCCGAGCGGCTGGCCGAGAACGCTCAGGGTGCCGGCGAGCAGCAGCGTGCGCGCCGGCTGCGCATCGTCGGCGTAGCCGGAAGCCGACTGCAGTTGCTGCGCCACCTTCGGGTGGATCGGCAGTAGGGCCAAGCGCCGCAAGCCGGGCGCGACCGGCGGGGAAAACAGGATGCCCCGTTCCAGCAAGCGCGACAGGCCATAGACGCAGCGCTCGGTTTGCGGCGTGACCGCAAGCTCAATCAGCTCCACGACCAAGTCGCGGTGCTCGGCCAGGCTGGTGCGGCCGACGCGCTTCAGCGCCAGCGCATCGGCCAGTAGCGTGTCGATGGCGCCGCTCGCGGCCGGCTCGCTGGCCGCCCGCTCCGCCACGAAGCGCAGGAACAGCGCGTGCGGCGGCGACACCAGGCCGCACGCGTCCATGGTCTCGCCCAGAGCGCGGCCTTCGGCGGCGAGCGCTGCGGCATCGAGACCGGCGAGCGCGGCAATGTAATCGGCGCCATCCGGATGGCGCTTGCAAAGCTCGGTCGGACCTTGGAGCGCCGCGACGAGCGCGCGCGCCCGCGCCACGGCCGGCGATTCGCCGGCTTGGTTGTCCTCCGTAAGCGACCGCGCTGCCGCGTGCAGAAGCGTTTCCACGCGTTCGGTCATGA
>JAKDMK010000467.1 GCA_030452365.1 Nitrococcus sp. | reverse complement strand
AGGCTATCCGTGAACGTGTCAGCGATGCGGAAGTCCATGTGGTCGGACCTAAACCTCCGCCGGGATCAGTTGCAAACCATGATCCACAAAGGGCTGGAAGTCCGCCACGTTCACCGTCACAAAGTCCGCGCCTGCCCTGATCGCCGCGGCAGCTATCAGGGCGTCGGTTTTTAGACGGCGCCGCCGCCCCGCCGCTTTGAACAACCCGGCAGCGAACTCGGCATCCGCCTCATGCACCGGTTCAATATTGCCGCCAAGGAACGCCCGCGCCAGTTCTGCTTCACCGTCCGCCAGCGGTCCTAGCAAGTACTCGTACCAGACCAGCGCGCAAACCGCAGCCGCTTCACCATCCACAACCCTATCCACCAAGGTGTGACCGCTCCGTGCCCACTGCGGCAAAGCAATCAGGGCATTGGTGTCAAAGTGGATCACGACGACCGCGCACGCCGTTCGTCGTCTCCATGGCGCAAGTCACGTAAAGAGCGAATGGCTCGCCGCGTCTCCCGCCGGTCGCGCGGCAAGGGCCCGCGCACGTAACGCGCGACCACCTCGGCCGGCGACGGCATACTCCCGGCCTGCTGCTCGGATGCCTGCCGCACCGAACGGCGTATCACTTCGGCCTGGGAAACACCCCAGGTTTGCGCAAGGTCGCGGATACGCTGAGCCGTTTGCTCATCCAGTGCATAGGTGGAGCGAACTGTCATCACCGCCATAGCAATCAACTCTTATGGTGTGTAGTTATGGTACTGCGTTGCCAAAGACCGCGCAATGGCATGGGCGTCATCTCCCAACATAGGCGTGGATCAGGCGATTGCGCGTCGCGATAATGAGCCGCCAGGGAATATCGGCGTAAGTTTCGCGTACTTCATCCGGGATGTGGGTCGCCGCCTCGCCGATCAATTCCAGATTGCGAACGGTGGCGTCGTAGGCCAGGTCATTTGCGACAAAGCCGGCCTGATCGAGACCATCGGTGTAGCTCTGTACTTTTTGTGCAAAGCCGATCATGTCCTCGACATAAAAGCGCCACTCGCGGCGCGGCCTGTCAGACATAAACCGCCTCTTTCGTGATGTATGGCCGCAACTCGGGCCGGAGCGCCTTCTGCGTTACCAGATCGACAGGGCAATCCAGCAAATCTTCCAGATAAAACTGGACGCCAAAATAACGCCTGGAGGTGGCCGGGCCATCATGATACTGCCTCTGGGCAATGTACCTGAATCATCTCGTCGAAATGCTCTTCCACCTTGGCCTGGAAATCGGACTGCATCTCCCACACGTTCACGAACTCGGCAAAAGCCCAGCGCCCATAGTTGCCGTGGTTGTGCTTACGGACCTGGCGCTTCCTGGTGTATCTTTGGTGTATGTCACGCACAAATGTAGATATTGACGACAAAGCATGCGCGACCGTGATGCGCCGGTACCGGTTGGCCACAAAGCGCGACGCCATCAACTTTGCGTTACGAACGCTGGCCGCGGAGCCGCTCGGACTCGACGAGGCTCGAAAGCTCAGAGGCTCCGGCTGGATTGGCGACCTTGACGAGATGCGGGTCCATCGAAAGTCGTGATCCTGATCGACACTTCGGCTTGGATCGAGTTTCTGCGCGACACCGGCTCCCCGATCTGTCAGCGCGTCGATGATCTGCTGGCTGTGGAGATCGCCACCTGTGATGTCGTTCGCATGGAAGTACTCGCTGGTGCCCGCAACGAGGAACACCTTCAGCAGCTTCGTCGGCTTCTGGCCCGAGCGGCCACCCTTCCTATAGAATCGGTCGACTATGACGCAGCAGCGGCACTCTACCGAACCTGTCGCCAGCGGGGGCACACCGTGCGCAAGCTGCTTGATTGCCTGATCGCCGCGGTTGCCATCCGCGGTGACGTACCAATCATCCACAGGGACGCGGATTTCGACATCCTGGCCCAACACACAGCCCTACAAGTCGACGCGGTATAGGAGTCCTCGCCGACGAATGCACAAATCTAACTCGTTGACAACTCAGCACCGCCGGCCGCGGATCCGCTGCGCTGAGTTCAACACCACGATACACGACGTCGTGATCACCCTCCTCGACAGCGAGCTGACTTGCGACGGTGGCGCGAATCGCAACGACGCCAGACGTGAAGAGGAAGGCGGATGACCCGAAAGCGACGCTCTCAGCGCGACCTCATCGAGCAGGAAATTGAGCTGGTGCTCAATCCGGGCGCCTTCATTCCGGACCGCGCCTGCTTCTCGTTCGTGAGCGATCTCGATGAGGTCACCACCAAGATCGCCAAGCTGGTCAGCAGCGACCCTGGACGCGCCGTCACCTTGTACGAGACCTTCCTCGCGGCGTGCTACGCGAAGATCGAGGAGCTCGACGATTCGAGCGGCAGCTTCGGCCAGTTCATCGGCGAGCTCTATTGCCGGTGGATCAAGGCACGCATCGTCAACGCCAAGAAGAGCAAGTATTACGACGCCGCGCTCTCCAACTTCGAACGCGCCAAGCGCTGTTTCGAGCAGGCCGGGCTCGACGATGAATGGAACAAGACCGTGCGCCAGGTTCGCGCCGACCACCAGCGCAAGAACAGCTTCATGCCGGGATTCGAACGTCTGGTCGCAGGAATGGCGACGAGCGACAATCCCTCGT
>JAKDMK010000466.1 GCA_030452365.1 Nitrococcus sp. | reverse complement strand
CCGGGATCGAACAGCTACGCAAGGCGCAAACGGATAGTTCGCTCAATTGTCCGCATGCCGCCCGCGCGGCCGCAGTTTATCCGCCGGAAACAGGCTGGTCAGCTTGGCGTAGGCCTCGAACAGGAACGCCACCCTGTCGGCGTCGAGGGCACCACCAATCAGCTGCGGTTGCTGAAAATGCCGGAGGACGAAGTGTAAGAACATTCGGCGCATTACGGCCTGTTCGGCCTAAAGCGCCCTACGGCAACTGTCTTCTACTCGGTGGGAACGCCTAAACAATACGCAGCAGAATCCGCATCGGATACCTAATGTACCAAGGTGAGATCGCGGTGGATCCCTCTATCCAGATGGGAGAATCTTGTTTGGAGACGGCACCTTGTTGAAGCTGAAATCTTATCACATTCCAGATATCCGATATGCTCAATTTTTTACACAGCCGGCGTACCGCGCGATATTCGTGCCGTGGATCGATGTCCACACAGAAAGAAGCGAACTGGGGCACGTCCGTTGGATCAGGGTGGCGGAGAAAGTGTACTGCATTGGAGATGATTTCTGGGGAATATCTACGGATGGAATCGAAGGCACGTGCATCACCGGCTATCGCTGCTGCTGCTGATATTGCAGCGGCATGCAAACGTTTCGTATAGGTCATCTCTTCTGGATTGCGCAGATCGGGTCCAAATACTGGCTCGATAACATTATAACGCTGTCGATACCTGTGTGTGGTTGCATGGGTGGAAGGCGTGAACAGCTTTTCTATCACGCCACCACGGCTATAGAACATCGAAGCTCCCTGTTGTACAAAGGCATGCGCCGGACCTGTAATTTGTGGATCCAGATGATTCCCGGAAAGCGCAATGTAAAATCCGCAAGGCTTTAGCTGGGGATCGTCTGCAAAGTTTAATACCCGCGCAATTGCGGCTTGGCAATTGAGCTTCCAACCTACATCCACGAGTGCCCAGCGCGTTGTGTCGCAAAGCCCCTCTTGGCGAAGGTAGGCCAATGTTGCTTCACCTTGGCGAGCGCAGAAGGAATAGAATGGAACATAATTCTTTTCCAATACGACACCAAGAAACTTGATGGCTGCATCTCGATCGACCGGTGTATGCCATTCCTGTTCGGAAAGATTGAGTTGTTTCCGGATCGCTTCGTTCCCGTTATCTGCCAATCCTGCGCTGGGGAGTATATCGAAGCGAGTAATGACTCCACTGCGTTGCCCCGGCTGGTGAGGTGCCTGGTTCGACGCGTTGCTCACGGGTGTGATCGAGGCCGGAACCCACGCTTGGCGCGAGCCATACAAGTAGCGTAGCTCAATGTCGTCGCTCTCTTCGTGAAGCGATCGAGCTATTCGGTACAGTATTTCGCCGTCGCGGGCCACAAAATATAACCGACGGATTCCATTTCGCTTCGCCTGGTCAAGCACCCATATAACATAGGCTAGGAGAAACGGAATGACAATTCCGTACAGGACCTGTTCAACTGCGTCGCTATCGTAATAAGGTTTTTTCACCTCGGCTACACGCAGGCGTCTCGCAAGCCCCGCGAGAAAAGAATGTGCTAGATCCAGAGTCCCGGTACGGTCGGCCATACGGCATTCACGCGCAGTTAGCGCCCCGACATTAATATGGCGAGCTACGATTCTAGCACGAGAGGCCATACGAATGTCCGCATGAAGGTTGTCTCCACTGTGAATGAGTTGCGCCGAGTCCAAGCCTTCCGCCTCCAAGACGTAATGGAAAAGTTGGCCACGGTGTTTGCTAACGCCGATATCGCATGAGACATATAACCTATCTCCTTCCTCCATAACGCCACAGTCCATTAAAATCGGCCGCAGCACTGCGGCTGATAGGTACATGTCAGATATAAAAATGACTCGATGGCCAGATCTACGAAGGCTCTGGATATGGGAAACTATTGCTGGAATCGGGTAGATGCTCTCGCGTTCGAGCGCGATTTCCGCCTGAATGACATCCCGTAGTTGTACAGACAAGCCCTGCGGTAACCGAACGTGTTGATAAACCTCCTCAATAGTCACTGTTTGGCGCGGGTGGATATAACGCTGCGCCAACTTTTCCGCACGAAGTCGTTGCGACTGAAATCGCTTGGCGAAATCCCCGCGTTGCTGCCCCGATAATTCTTTAGGAGCAAGGCGCAGGCCCAACTCGTAGAAAAGATCTTTAGGGAATGCGAAAGCGCGTGAGATGCAGGTGTCGAAAACGTCGAATGAGTACACCTTTGCGAGCGCGCTTTCAGTCGTCGGCATTAGTTGTCCGTTATGGAATTGGGAAACGACCATTTGCCAGGCGCTTGGACTAGCTACCTTGGGAAGCGCTGATTAATTCTTTTCTCGTCATTACGGCACAGGCCGGACAAATCCAAGCCGGACATATGCGTAGGAACGAATTTAGGCGCGGCATCCCTGCCGCCCAACCTCCGGGCCATCGCCGGCGCGATATCGCAGCTTGCTCATGTGGCTTTGTAAAAGCCTTTAACTGGCCCGGAGGGCGCGCACCGAGAATGGTGGGCGCATTCCAGTAAGCTAAGATGGACCCCGACCTGCGCCGGGCTGACGAAGCACCGGCACCGGCCCTGGGACTGGGGTCCGCAGCAGGCTTCGCCTATG
>JAKDMK010000465.1 GCA_030452365.1 Nitrococcus sp. | reverse complement strand
ATTTCATTTTCTAACCGTAAAGAATTAGGCCAACTCCTCGGAAACCGTTACGTAGCAATGGTTTCCAAAACGCCATAATGGCGAGAGTCAGGTCTGATTGGGTCAAAATGGGCTTGAAAATCACTTTTCCCTCGACCGTATGAAACAGCACGGAAGAAAATCCACCGCGGCGCTAGCCGTGGTATCCAGCCTGCCCGAATTGCGCGCGCGCGCGCCTGCGGATCTGAGCGAAGATGAACGCCGGATCTGGAACACGGTAGTCGCGACGAAACCGGCGAGTTGGTTCGGTGAGGATACGCACGAGTTGCTGCGCGCGTATTGCAAGCATGTGATGGCCGCCGGCGTCATTGATCGGCAGATTGAGGCGGTCAAGCCGGAGCTGCTCTGCTATGCGGGGCGGCTCAAACAGTATCGCCTGCTGCTTGATATGCGCGATAAGCAGACCCGCGCGATTACGATGCTCGCGCGCTCGATGCGCCTCACCCAGCAAAGCCAATATCAGCCGGTCACGGCCGCGCGCAAGACGACACCCGGCGGCGCAAAGCCGTGGGAAGAGTAACGCGCGGGGCGCGTAATATCGCCTGGATCGAGTCGTATTGCCGCATCCCCGAGGGGCGGTTCGTGGGCGCGCCGGTGCAATTGCGGCCTTGGCAAAAGAGGATCATTCGCGGGGTTTATAACGCCGATACGCGGCGCGCGATTATCAGTTTCGGGCGCAAAAATGCCAAGACATCGCTGAGCGCTTTCCTTTTGCTGCTGCACCTGGTCGGCCCGGAGGCGAAGGCCAATAGTCAGCTCTACAGCACGGCGCTCTCGCGCGAGCAGGCCGCGATCCTATTCGGGCTCGCCGCCAAGATCGTGCGCCTCTCGCCCGCGCTCAATGCCGTGGTGGGGATCCGCGATACCGCAAAGCAAATTTATTGCGATGAGCTTGGCACGCTCTACCGTGCGCTCTCGGCAGAGGCCTCGACCGCCTATGGCCTCTCGCCGGTGTTCGTGGTGCACGATGAGCTGGGGCAAGTCAAGGGGCCGCGCTCGGAACTCTATGAGGCGCTCGAGACGGCCTCCGGAGCGCAGGAGCAACCGCTCTCGATCATCATCAGCACGCAGGCGCCCACCGATGGCGACCTGCTCTCGATCCTGATCGATGATGCCAAACGCGGCACTGATCCTCGCACCAAGCTATTCATGTATAGCGCGCCGGTGCAGCTTGATCCGTTCTCGCGCAAGGCGATGCGCGCTGCGAACCCGGCCTTCGGCGATTTCCTCAATGCTCAAGAAGTCGTGGAGCAGGCGGCGGCGGCGAAACGCATGCCCGCGCGCGAGGCCGCCTACCGCAATCTGGTGCTGAACCAGCGGGTCACACAGCACTCGCCGTTTATCCCGGCGCCGGTCTGGTTGCGCGCGGCCGGGCGCACGCTCGAGGAAGTCTTTGCCGCGAGCCCGGTCACGATCGGGCTTGATCTCTCGGCACGCAACGATTTAACGGCCCTGGTCTATGTGGCAAGAGACGAAGTCGAGCAGCGCTGGCACGTGCGCGGCGAGTTTTTTGTACCCGCGGTGGGTATTGATGATCGCGCAAGCCGCGACCGGGTGCCCTACGATCTCTGGCGCGATCGGGGTTATCTCACGGCCACACCGGGCGCATCGGTGCAGTATGAGTACGTCGCGCGCCGGCTCGTGGAGCTTGCCGAGCAGTACGATGTGAGCGCGATCGCCTTTGACCGCTGGCGCATCGATGTGCTGCAGGCCGAGCTTGCGCGCCTGGGGGTCGAGCTGCCGCTTTGCAAACACGGCCAGGGATACGCGGATATGGCGCCGGCGCTTGATGTTGTCGAGGGGCTGCTGCTCAACGGCGAGGTCGTGCACGAGGCCAACCCGGTGCTGACCTGGTGCGCGGCCAACGCCATCGCCGTGCGCGACCCGGCCGGCAATCGCAAGCTCGATAAGTCCAAGAGCACGGGGCGTATCGATGGCATCGTGGCCATGGTGATGGCGCTTGGGCGGGCGGTTACGGCTGCCGAACAGGGCGCGCTCACGGTGGACGGTGACTACGAGGTGTTGAGTTTATGAGCGCAGCGCCGGTGCACGCGCAGAGCGCCCTGGAGATCGAAGTGGATGAGGTTATGTGCCTGTGAGCGCGCTCTCCTGGATCTTGAGCCTGGTGCCGCGCGCGGCCTACGGCCCGGATGATGATTTCTGGTACGGGCCGCTCGCGCCCAAGACGGCGGCCGGGGTGAGCGTGACCCCCGCGCGCGCGCTGCAGTGTGCCGCGGTCTATGCCTGCATCAAGGTACTCTCCGAGTCGGTCGCCTCCTTGCCGCTCAAGATCTACGAGCGGCTCGAAAATGGAGACAAGCGCGAGGCGCGCACGCACTCGCTCTACGCCCTGCTGCACGATCAGCCCAACGCGGATCAGACCGCCTGGCAGTTTTTTCTCATGCAGCAGGCATCGCTTGCCGCGCGCGGCAACGCCTATGCCGTGATCAAAAGCGGTGCGCTCGGGGTCGTCGATCAGCTCATCCCGCTCGACCCGGATAGCGTGGTGGCGCGCCGTGATGAGAATGGGCAGGCGCGCTACGAGGTGCATGACAATGGCAAGACGACCTCGCTCACGGCGAACG
>JAKDMK010000464.1 GCA_030452365.1 Nitrococcus sp. | reverse complement strand
TGCACCATGAGCCGGGTCTTTGCCTATCCGCTGCTCTGGGTGGGGCTTTTCGCCATGTGGCTGCTGCTCGGTCGCGGCCTCTCTTCCGGCCAGTTGTTGCTCGGTGCCATTGTTTCCAGCTTTTGCTGCTGGGCCGTAGCGGCGGTCGAGGTGCCGCGCCCCAGAATTCGGCGACCGGGTCTGTTGCTGAAGCTCTTCGGACTCGTCGTGGCGGATATTTTCCGCTCCAACGTTGCCGTGCTTCGGCTGGCGCTGAGCCGCCGCGAACCACGATCGATGTTCGTTCTCATTCCGCTCGAACTACGCGAGCCCAACGCGCTCGCGATACTGGCCTGCATCATTACCGCCACGCCCGGCAGCGCATGGATCGATTACAACTCCAGGGGTAACTCGGTGCTGGTGCACGTCCTCGATACTGGAGACGGTGACGCCTGGGCGGAAACCATAAAGCGCACCTATGAAGCGCTGCTGCTGGAGATATTCCAATGAGTCATGCGATCCTCGGCCCGTCCATCGTCATCGCCCAGGTCCTCCTCGCTCTGGCAATGTGTGCCGGATGTTGGCGATTGGTCAAAGGGCCGCGCGCGCAGGATCGCGTTCTCGCCCTCGACAGCCTCTATCTGACCGCCATGCTGTTGCTGGTGACCTTTGGCATCGGTTCGGGCCGAACGATCTATTTCGAAGCTGCGCTGGTGATCGGACTGCTGAGCTTCGTTGCCACCGTCGCCCTGGCCAAATTCCTCATGCGCGGCGAGGTCGTCGAATGACCGGGCTCGACACTCTGCCCGATTGGGCGGCAATCCTCGTCTCTGTCTGCCTCGTCACCGGCGCCGGCATAACCCTCGCGGGCACCATTGGCCTTGTCCGGTTCCCGACCTTCTACCAGCGCATCCATGCCCCTACTTTGGGGACGAGTTTCGGTGCCGGCTTCACCCTGCTCGGTTCGATTCTTTTCTTCTCGCTGACGCAAGCGCGGCCCGTACTCCACGAAGTGCTGATCCTGATCTTCGTTACGATCACCACCCCCATCACCCTGATGCTACTGGCCCGGTCAGCCCTCTACCGCGATCGTGCGGAGGGAAACGACGTCGCGAGCACTGCACGCCGGCCAAACTATTACGAGGGGTAGCCTCGGCGTCCAAAGCGGGCCGGGATGAGCAGACAAGTCGCCGATTGCTTTCCCATCTGATCTCGAAGACCATGCTGTGCAGAAACGGATGATGAGCAGGAATATGTCCGAAGCAAGCCGCATTACCCCTCGTCACCTGATCCTGGCGACGGATCTCGCCGCGAGAACCGATCGTGCATTTGACCGGGCCGTCAGGCTGGCCAGGCGCTGGGACGCCCGGTTGCTCATCGTGCATGCCGTCGAAGAATCGTTGCGCTCGCAGGAGCCGTCCTGGCGCCGGGGCGCCGATCCAGTCGAAACGGCCCGCCGTAAACTCCAGTTTGACTATCCCGGCTGGGAGGGCGTCGACAGTGCAATCGAGGTTCGGAAGGGCAAGGCCCAGGATATCATCCTCGAAGCCGCCGCCCGTGAAAACACCGAGTTGATCATCACGGGAATAGCCCGCGAGAACCCTTATGGCCGTGATGAGCTCGGAGATGTCGTGCCGGCGCTGGCCAAACATGCTCCATGTCCGGTTCTTGTCGTCAAGAAACGCATAGCGACGGGTCCTCGCCGCGTCGTGGTCGCGAGCGATCTCACCGATGCGTCGCACGCAGCCCTCGACCTGGCTCTCGGACTATTCGGCCCCGGCCGGCTGACGCTGTTCAATGCCTTTGACATTCCCTATCGCAGCATGGTGGGCGACAGGGACGCATTGGAGCGAAGCATGCGGCCCGGTGTGCTGGAGGAGTGCAAGGCAGTGCTCGTCGATGCCGCTGGAGAGTCGGTTGCCGCCCAGGTCGAAATCATCGCCGAACTGGGTGCTCCCGCACCCATCCTGGCGAAACTCGTAGCCGATCGGGACATCGACCTCGTTGTCACTGGTACATACGGGCACACCGGCGTCATGGACGTGCTCCTCGGGAGTACCGCAATGGAAATCATGGCGGAGGTGCCATGTGATGTCCTTGTCGCGCGGCGCAAGCGCTGAGGCACCGCGGCAATCGGCGCGTATTCATCTGATCGATGGGGTAAGCTCACCTCATGTCAGACAGTAGCGCTCAAAACGTGGACGGCGCGGCAGCGCCGCAAGCCGCGATGAAGATCGAGGTCGCCGTTATCGGAGGAGGCCAGGCCGGATTGTCGTCGGCCTACCACCTGCGTCAGCGCGGCCTGGATCCCTGGCGCGGTTTTGCCGTGCTCGATAAAGCAGCAGAACCGGGTGGCGCCTGGCAGTTTCGCTGGCCTTCGCTTACGCTGAGCACGGTCAATCGCCTGCACGACCTCCCGGGAATAGCATTTGCATCAACCGCTGGTACCGGGGAAGAGATGGTTCCGGCCGCCGTAGCGGTGCCACGCTATTTCGCGGCTTACGAGACGGCGTTCGACTTGCCGGTTCTCAGGCCGGTCGATGTCAAGGTGGTCTGCAGCCGTGGAGACCGTTTGCGGATCGAAACCAACCGGGGCCTTTTCTCCGCCCGCGGCCTGATCAATTGCACCGGCACCTGGGAAACACCATACATTCCA
>JAKDMK010000463.1 GCA_030452365.1 Nitrococcus sp. | reverse complement strand
CCAGGAACCCCGATAAGCGGTCCTTCGAGCCCTTCAGGAAAACGCTCGAACCTTTCGGCGCTTAGCGGTATCTACCGATAAATGGATATCAGATCAAACCCTTTGCCCGGTCCGGCAAAACTCCTGGACGCAGCAGGACTCGCAAAGCGGGATCGACGGGAGGCAGCAGGCTCGCCCGTGCGAAACAAGGTTGACATGCAAGGCGTATCGCTTGCCAGCTGGTATGCCCGACTGAACACGGTCCATGTCTCGCGACGAGCATGACCTATCCGGGCGCGTGGGACGAACCCACCCCAAGCGCCGACTGATGCGCCAGCAGTTTGAATCTACCGGGAACACTTCGCGACCCAGCGAGTACATCATCACGCATCTGGCAGTCTTCCTCCCAACGCCTGGGAGCGATTCCAGGTACTTTTCGCATTCGGCATCGCTCATCGCCCGCAGCGGCGAGAGCGTGGGGCTACCGAAGTCGGAATTTAGTCTGGCGAGAATCGCTTTGATCGTGCGGGCTTTCTGACGGGCAAGTCCCCCGTGAGCAATTACAGTGGCAATCTCTACTTCTGTCGCGCCGGCGAGCTGGCGGAACGTTGGAAACCTGGAAGTCAGGCTCGTGTAGGTTGATCGATACAGTGCCTCATTCGTTTGGACGCTGCAAATGATGAAAAGCAGTTCGCGCAGCGGATTCACCTTGTTTCCATGCGAGTGATCCCCGTAGCGCTTCGACAGCGCGCGGGCGACAGCATCGGCGTTCGAGAAGTAGCTGCGGCGGCGGTGCTTCTGGTGGCTCATTGCGTAGCCTTCTTGAGAAAGCACTGAACCGCGCCCGCGAGGTGGAGCGCCATCAGGCACGGCACGCCGTTGCACACCATTTTGAATTTTGCCGAAAGCGACATATCTTTCGGCAACACGTATTCATCAGGCACAGACTGAATCCGCAGTGCTTCGCGCACGGACAATCGCCTGGCCTTCCACGGGTGGAGATGAACCTCCTGGTTCCCATACCATGCTGTCGGGCTGAAGCGGTAGCGGTGAAGCCTTTTGAACGACTTGCCTGTTACGTCTCCTTCCTGAACCTCCTTGAACCTGCTGGAGTACGGATTGAAGTATTCATCCCCGTTAGCAACTTTCTCCGGGTCGCCGTTTCCAAGAAGTGCGGGATAGACCGTAAGCTCGATAGGAACCTCATCGGGTTTGGCAGGCTTCTTGCCGAAAGGCGATACCTTCGGCCAAGGGAGCAACTTCGCTCCCGCGTAGGTCTCGATTTCGGGCCAAGGGAACCAACCGTGCTCATGTGCTGCAAGCCTCTGGCCAGCAGCGCGCTGTGCCATCAGCCGCTTGAATCCAATGACAAATAGTCTCTCCCGGTTCTGCGGCACGCCCAATTCAAGTGCGTTGAGAATCTGGTAGTCCACAGCGTAACCATGCTCTTGCAACTGGCAAATCTTGCGTTCGAGGAACTCGCGGTGCATGTGGAAATAGTGGAGACCAGGCACGTTCTCTATAACGAAGAACGACGGTTTCAGGCTACAGAGCATATCCACAAAGACACTGGTGAGCTTGCCGTTGGACCCATTTCCCCCGGCATGATTACCGCCATTGCTAAAGTCTGGGCATGGCGGGCCGCCGATTACGCCGAAGGTACTTGGGCGCGGGCCGGCAAACGCCTCCTTGAGCACCCGCCGCGCTGGCAGATCGCAAATGCTGCTGGTATTAGAGATTTTCGCATTCACACGCTTGAACTTGCTCAACGAAGATAGCCAGGATGACATGCCATGCTCGTAAACCGCGATGAACGGGGGGTGATTCTCATTGGTCCAGCAAATAGCGAATCCTGCCTGCTTGAATCCAAGGTCAAATAAACCTCCCCCGGTAAAGAAGGAGAGAACAGGAATTGCCATCTAGCCCTCCGAGGCTCTGTTGAAGAACCCGATTGCGGGATTGTTGAAAGGGCCGATGACGAGGCCGCGGTCGAGCAGGCGATTAAATTCCTCGCAAGCCGTCTCCGGGACGAGGCAGCAACCGTGGCAAGCGGCGAGATTCAAGGAATCGGGACCTTGCCCGCCGCTCTGGCCCATTTCCATGCACACCGGATCGGCTGAGCACCACTGCGCTCCGGTAAGCGCCCGCGCGAGAAGCGGCTCAAGCTTCCCTGGCTTCCCCATGCGAACAAGCCCGCCAAGCGTCCCCTCCGCATCGCCAGCGGCTGTGTAAAGCAGGATTCCCGCCATCGGTGCGGTGGGATTTTCGGAGACATAGAGCCGTTCCCGGAGCGCGGCCGAACTGTAGCCGCATTCAAAGGTGAGGCGGTTAATAAGCAAATGTGCGAGGGTGTGCAGGAGAACGTATCGAGGGCCGACCCTGCGATCCCGCAAGTGGCGAGCTTGCCGCAGGGCATGGTATCTCACAACGAGGGGTTGGACCCGGCTCTGGATTTCAGGCTGGGCTTCCCATTTCCGCAGACGCCGCTCGTCCAGCGTAAGGAACACGCCTTCGCCAAACACCATATAGGCTGGCAACCACGCCTCTTCTGGTGGCGCGAGGCGGAGCATTCCCTGCAAATCCGGGAGTGTCCGGTCCGTGTCGGCGTACACGCGCGTAAAACCAGTGAGTGCCCGCGTTTCCCGCAGTTTGTGGACG
>JAKDMK010000462.1 GCA_030452365.1 Nitrococcus sp. | reverse complement strand
TGGTCATAGCCATATTTGTACTCCTCGCAGAGCGCTAGCAACGTGCTGGAATTCCCTTCTCCGGCACCTATGCCATGATCCAACATTCCGTGTGCCCCATACACAATCTCCGGACCCACAACGAACCGCATCACCCCCGGCGGGCAGCTAGAGGGATTTGGCCTTTTGCGCCGCCTCTTCAATAGAGCCCACCATATAGAATGCCTGCTCTGGCAAGTCGTCCATCCCGCCTTCGACGATGGCCTTGAAGCCCGAGATGGTGTCTTTAAGGCTCACGTACTTACCCGGCGCCCCGGTAAAGACTTCGGCGACGAAGAACGGCTGCGAGAGGAAGCGTTGAACCTTGCGCGCGCGTGCGACGATCAACTTGTCCTCGTCGGAGAGCTCGTCCATGCCGAGGATGGCGATGATATCCTTGAGCTCCTTATAGCGCTGCAACGTTCCCTGCACCTTGCGCGCCACCTGATAATGCTCCTGACCCACGACGAGAGGGTCGAGCTGACGGCTGGTGGAATCGAGCGGGTCGACGGCCGGATAGATACCGAGCTCAGCGATCTGGCGCGATAGCACCACGGTTGCATCCAAGTGGCCAAAAGTGGTCGCCGGAGATGGGTCGGTGAGATCGTCAGCCGGCACATAGACGGCCTGAATCGAAGTGATCGAGCCGGTCTTGGTTGAGGTGATGCGCTCCTGCAGGGTTCCCATCTCCTCGGCGAGGGTTGGCTGATAGCCTACGGCCGAGGGCATGCGCCCGAGCAGCGCGGAGACCTCGACTCCAGCAAGCGTATAACGATAGATGTTGTCGATGAACAGCAGCACATCGCGGCCTTCGTCACGAAAATACTCGGCCATGCTGAGACCACTGAGCGCCACGCGCAGGCGATTGCCGGGCGGCTCGTTCATCTGCCCGTAAACCATCGCCACCTTGGATTCGGGTAAGTTGTCGAGCTTGATTACGCCGGACTCCGCCATTTCATGATAGAAGTCATTGCCCTCACGGGTACGCTCGCCCACACCGGCAAACACCGACAGACCCCCGTGCTCCTTGGCGATGTTATTGATGAGCTCCAACATATTGACGGTCTTGCCGACACCGGCGCCGCCAAACAGACCCACCTTACCCCCTTTGGCGAACGGGCAAATCAGATCAATCACCTTGATGCCCGTCTCGAGCAGCTCGGTGCTGGCAGCGAGCTTGTCAAACGTGGGGGCCTCGCGATGAATCGATAGAGTTTGCTCGCTGCCGATCGGTCCCAATTCATCGACTGGACGCCCCAGAACGTCCATGATGCGGCCTAGCGTCTTGGCGCCCACCGGTACCGAAATCGGCGCACCGGTATTCGACACCTTGACGCCTCGGCGCAGGCCGTCGGTGCTGCCCATCGCGATGGTACGCACCACACCGCCACCGATCTGATGCTGCACTTCGAGCGTCAGCTCCTGCTCATCGACCAAAAGCGCGTCGTAGATCCTAGGCACCGCCTCGCGCGGAAACTCCACGTCTACGACGGCGCCGATGATCTGGACCACGTTTCCTGAGCTCATATCCCGTTTCCTCTTCCCCAATCCGGGCAGACCGCACTTGTATTTCTCTGCATCTCGCTACGTCACCTGTCACCTGTCACCTGTCACCTGTCACCTGTCACCAAATCAGGCCCCTGCGGAGCCGAGAATCGGCGTGCGATATAGCTGTCTCTCCTAGACGTGATTAAACGGCCGCCGCACCTGCGACGATTTCGGACAGCTCTTTGGTGATCGCCGCTTGCCTCGCCTTGTTGTAGGCAAGTTGCAGCTCTTCGATGAGATTGCCGGCGTTATCGGACGCCGCTTTCATCGCGACCATCCGTGCGGCCTGCTCACAGGCGATGTTCTCGACCACCCCATGATAGACCATAGCCTCAACGTAACGGGTCAATACATGCCGCAGCACTTCCCGTGCATCCGGCTCGTAGAGGTAGTCCCAATGGTGTTTCAGCTCCTGCTCGTCGGAGGCGATCAACGGCAGCAGTTGCTCGACCTCCGGGCGTTGCGTCATGGAATTGATGAACCGGTTGTACACCACATAAAGCCGGTCGACTCGTCCCTCGCTGTAGGCATCGAGCGCTACCTTTACCGCGCCGACGACATCGCCCGCCTCCGGCGCATCGCCTAAATGCGTCGTCTGCGCGATGATGTTCGCACGCGCGCGGCGCAGGAACATAGCCGCTTTGTTGCCGATTACGCAGAAATCCATGTCCACGTTCTGTTCACGCCAAGGCTGCATCTCCCTTAGCAGGCGGCGAAATTCATTCGCGTTCAAACCGCCGCACAGGCCGCGATCACTGGAAATAAGAATGAATGCCACCCGCCGTGCCTGGCGCTCGAGCATGAACGGATGCTTGTATTCCGGATGCGCGTTTGCGATGTGCCCGATGACCGTGCGCAGCTTATCGGCATAGGGCCGCGCCGCGCTCATGCGCTCTTGGGCGCGGCGCATTTTGCTCGCCGCCACCATCTCCATGGCGCGCGTGATCTTCTGCGTGTTCTGAATACTGCGGATCTTAGTTCGTATCTCTTTCCCAGCCGCCATGGCGCACCTACTGCTGGCTTATCGAAATCGCCGCTACCACGGCGCGCGCACAAGCCCCAGGCCATGCGCTC
>JAKDMK010000461.1 GCA_030452365.1 Nitrococcus sp. | reverse complement strand
GCAATAGCAGTATAGCGCTGAGCCGGCAGACCGGGCTGGCAGGCAGGGGTCAGGTTGGGGGCAGTTGGGGAGCCTTGCTCACAGGCAGCGGCGAGCGCACCGCTGGCAACGTCGTTCTGCTGCAATTGATAATACAGCGGATAGCTTACGCCCACGCCAAACGCCTGGCCGATGTTGGTCGCCACTTCGCTACCGATGGCGCTCACGTCGCGCGTGATATCCAGATTCAGCTTGTTGATCGCGAATTCCGTGTCGGAAAAGCCGCCGTCGGGATAACTTTCGCCGGGAACACCCGCGGCGTCGCCTTTGAGCGCAGCCGAAAAATTCTTGGTGATTGTGTCGGTACAGTTGTTGTAGCGAGGAATGGGGTAGGGTACCCCGGCGATGACGACGTTGGTGGTGCCGTCAGGGGCTCCCGTTGCGCATTTTCCGCCACCCTCCAGCACCGCGATGTCGTTGATGCGCTTGAGGCTGCCCGGCAGGAACGGGCTGTTCTCGCCGGCCATGCTCAAATGCGGCGCATAGGCGTTGAAGGAACCACCCTCAACGGTGTGGTATACAACCACTTTCTTGCCTGCGAGCGCGCCTGCGGCGGAACTCATGGTGCAGGCATAGGCCATCCGGTTGCCGCTGTCCCTGCCGGGTTCGGTACCGGTCTCCTCCAGGTACATGTGCGCGTCATTGGCGCCGCCGTTGCCGGCGATGCCGTTGCAAAGCGACAACACGCTGCGGAATACGGAGTTGGTGGGGGCGGATGCGCCGGACAACCACACGAAGGTGGTGGGGCCGGCCGCCACCTGAGCGGGGGTCAGGGCAAACGCAGCCTGGCTCGCGCCCAGCGCCGCTACGGCTAAAGCAATCTTACTCAGTTTCATTTTCATGTTGGTTTCCTTTTTAACTGGTTGATATTGCATGGCTGAATTCCATCTGCCGTGCCTGAGGCGGGCAGATGGAAGGAGCAGATGAAAGAAAAACCCGAACGCCCTCAGGCGCCCGTCCTGCGGCGAATCATTACGCCCAGCATGCTCAGACCGGCGAGCAGCATGGCCCAGGTATCGGCTTCGGGCACCGGGCTGGTGATGCTGAGAATGCCGGCATCGCTTAACGTAACTTTGGTGAACTCGCCCTCACCGATTACGCCGTCTTTGTCCAAGTCAACGCCAAAAGGAGTCTTCGTGGCCTGGGCGAGGTTGGAACGGGAAGATGTGGTCAGATACCAGAAGTTCTGCTCCGTGCCGAGCGGCTGGGTGGTATCGACTGTGGTCTTTGTCACCCAGGTATCACCCTGCATAAAACCACCAACTGCACCAAAGAAGGTGTCGGAAGGGTCGGTCGGCAGGGCGACGCTTGCGCCATTCGCAGCCGTCGCGTGTGTGCCACGGCTGCTATTAGCCTCGATATACTCTTCCATGTTTTGAAACCCTTTCACATTTGTGTTACCTTGACTAGGCCAGTCTTTCGTGTTTCCCGTGGTCAAATAACGCGACCCACCGGCGTCATTGAAATCGGTGTTATCCAATGCGATTACATTGAATTCGGCGAGGTGCGCGTTGGCCGGGGTCACAAAGCTCATCAGTTGATTCCAGGATGGCCCGTAGGCGCCCTCGGTAAGATCCCAGCTTTTGCTAAAGCCCGCTTGACCGTTCGCGGCGAGCATATCGTTCATTTTGAAACCGAGGTCGAACAAGGCGGACATGTCGTCATCCCCGGTGGTTGCAGAAGTACCGCCGTAATAACGTACGTTGAGCAGCAGTTCGCCGTTGCCGGTGTCGCCGCCGTCGATCGCGGCCAAGGCGGGCACCGAGGCAGCCATGACTGCGGCCGCTGCGAGCGCTTTAAGTTTAAAGTTCATTTTCATTGCTGATACTCCCTATGTGATTGATGAGTTACACCGAATAACCGAATCCGAACCGCCGACCCTTCAGGACGCTTGAATCCGCACCTCATCCGGTCAGCCGCCCCGGAGCAACCCGGCTGCCTCCGCTTGCGCGTAGACCCGCAGCTTTCCGTCCCCGCTTCGCAACGGGTTTGGCTCTATTCCCGGCCGGCGCGAAGCGTTTGCACGTCTTGCCGCGCGTGCTTGCACTTCTTACCGGACGCTTGTCACTATATGCGGCCATGGTTAAATGCTTGTGAAACGCGACCGTGGTTTTTGTAGTACTTCCTGTCTATTTCATGTACCCGTAGCGACACCTGTCGGTCTCTTGTCATGCCGCCCTCTTAGGGTAAAGACCTTATGTGACGGTAAGTCGACAATCCAAAGTGTTTTTCATAAGGCGTTCGGACTACGCAGTGGCGCTTGGGCTGCTAAAGCGTGATCTTCAACGCCATTGCCTTGGCCACCGCATGAGCCCGGTTGTTGACACTCAACTTGCGCAGGATTTTTTGAATATGATTTTTGACGGTCAGCGGGCTGATTCTAAGTAAATGCGCGATTTCCTGGTTGCTCTTGCCCGTCTGTATGTAACGCAGAACTTCCGTTTCCCGGTCCGTGATGAGTTTCCTGGTCTTTCCCGCCGCAGCGCCGTGCTTGTGATGCCGTTCATGAAACAGCATGCGCACCAGCGCCATGTGCATGTGCGGTATCAGCAGATCGAGGAAGTATGCATGGCGCTCGGTCAACGCGCCGGAGATTTGGGTA
>JAKDMK010000460.1 GCA_030452365.1 Nitrococcus sp. | reverse complement strand
GAGATGCAGCAGATCGCCGAGGAAGGCTACATCTACGGCCTGCCCATCGTGATGAACTACGCAATCATGTACGACTACGCCGTGGACAAGGCCTCCAGCCAGTTCAAGGCGCCGTTCAACCACATCTTCAGCATGCACCATGTCGCGACCCCGGAGGACACGGCCGTCATCACGCCGAACAGCGACACGCCGTATTCCATGATGTTCATGGACCTGCGCGCCGAGCCGATGGTGATCTCGGTGCCGGCGGTGGAGAAGTCGCGCTACTACGCGGTGCAGCTCATCGACAACAACACCTACAACTTCGGTTACATCGGCAGCCGCGCCACCGGCAGCGAAGCCGGCACTTATATGGTGGCCGGACCCGATTGGAACGGCGCGACCCCGACCGGCATCAAGAAGGTGTTTCATTCCCGCACGCAACTTCCCTTCGCGCTCTTTCGCACCCAGCTCTTCAACCCGGCGGACATGCCGAACGTCGTCAAGATTCAGTCGGCCTACAAGGTGCAGCCGCTATCGGCCTTTCTCAACAAGCCCGCGCCGCCCGCCGCGCCGGCGATCGACTTCCCGAAGGTCAGCAAGGATCTTCTGAAGACCGACTTCTTCAAGTACCTCGGCTTTGTGTTGCAGTTCGACCCGCCCGCACCGGAGGAAGAGGCGATCCGCGCGAAGCTGGCCCGCATCGGCATTGGCGCCGGTAAGGACTTCAATCTCCAGGACTTGTCTGCCGAACAACGGGCCGCGGTGGTTGCGGGCATGCAGGCCGGGCATGCCAAGGTCGAGAATGGAGTCAAGCACTTCGGCACCAAGGTCAACGGCTGGAGCATCGCCGGTGGCGGCGGCGACCGCGCCTTCTACGATGGCGACTGGCTGAAGCGTGCCACCATCGCGCAAGCGGGCATCTACGCCAACGATGCGGCCGAGGCAACGTACCCGTTGACCCGCGAGGACGCCCAGGGCCAGCCGCTCGACGGCAGCAAGCACGACTACACCATCACCTTCCCGAAGGGCGAGCTCCCACCGGTCAATGCCTTCTGGTCGGTGACCATGTACGACGGCAAGACCCAGTTGCTGATCAAGAACCCGATCAATCGCTATCTCATCAACTCGCCGATGCTTCCGCAACTGAAGAAGAATGCGGACGGCTCGCTGACGCTGTATATCCAGAAGGAGTCTCCCGGCAAGGACAAGGAGTCGAACTGGCTGCCGGCGCCGGATGGTCCGATCTACATGGTCATGCGCCTGTACTGGCCGAAGACCGAAGCGCCTTCCATCCTGCCTCCCGGCCAAGGCACCTGGAAGCCGCCGGGGATCGTGCGCGCCAACTGACCGATCACCGCCAGCGATCCCGCTCCGATGTCGAGGAAAAGGATGGCCGCTCAACAACTGTTAGCAGGGGCGCGCCGCAAGCGGCGCGTCCCTGCAGTGGAGCGGCACGCCGCTCGGATAAGGGCGGGCAATTGCCCACCGGCTGATGATCGCGCGGCGACGTATCAATGGGGCAGACTCGATTGATCGAGCTCCGCTCAGCGCCAGGGGCATAGATTGCGAGCGGGATAAATATCCACACCCAAGCAAACAGCAATCGAGTCTGACCCCATTGATACCCAAGAGTGCGCCGGCGCGGGGGGGGGGCCCCCCCCCCCCCCCCCAAAAGAACAACGTAAATTGGATAAATGGGGGGAGGGGGGGGGGGTTAAAGAATGCGTCGATATCGACATGTTAATCTGGAATCGTTCTACTAGAAGGGGAGGGTCCATGAACGAGAACAAACCGAACAGTGCAATGATGAACTCACACAGGCGCACGAATCACGCACGGCAATGCCTGGCACGGGCGGCGCTATTCGCTCTGGCCGTCGCAGTCGCCGGCTGCTCGGCGACGCTGAAGGAGAAGCCAAAGCTCGAGGCGGGTGGCTGTGCTCTGATCCCTCCGAACATTTGCGCGCAGCTTACGCCGGGCACAAAAGATCAGGCGGGCCTGCGCTACGTGGCACCCGACGTGCCGTGGAGTCAGTACACTAAGGTGATGGTCAGCCCGGTCACGGTCTGGGGCGGTGCAACGCCGAACCTCTCTGGGGCCGAGCAGCAAGCGTTGGCGAACTATATGCACAACGCCCTGGTGAAGGCATTCGCGGCGAAGTTTCCCATCGTCGACGAGCCTGGTCCGGGCGTGGTGCGGATACAAGCGGCGATCTCCGATGCCGAGGCGGCTACACCGGTGCTGCGGTCGGTGTCTATGGCGGTCCCGCAGGCGCGCGTTCTCTCGGCACTGAAATACGCTGCCACCGGTACCTATCCCTTCGTCGGCTCGGCACAGGGAGAGGTAGTGGGCACGGATGCGGTCACCGGCAAGGTGCTGGCGGCGGGAGTCGATCGCCGAGTCGGTGGAGGATCGGTGGCAACGGCGGCGCAGTGGGAGTGGGGCGACGCCGAGAACGCGATGGACAAGTGGGCGGAGATGACCGTGACCCGCTTCGAGAATCTGCGCGCCGGGAAGTAAAGCCCCAGGGGGCTTTGCCAAACGGAATAGAGGGGTTAGAGCCGAATGGCACTAAACTTAAGCTTCAACTAATTGAATGTTTGAGGTAACTACTCACCCCTCGTCATCCTGCGCGCAGCGAAGCGCAATCGCAGGGTCCA